>CANGOK010000115.1 GCA_947455285.1 Beijerinckiaceae bacterium
CGCCTTCGCGGCGCCGCTCTTGTCGCCTATGAGCGTCGCCTGAAAAAAAGCATCGCCACCCCGCGTTGACAGGCGCGGACGCGGCCGTCATAGAACCGGCTCATCAAGAGTTCGGCCAAGGGCCGTGCTCGCTTGCCCGCCTCACGGCGCCTTAGATAATCGCTCGGGATCAATGGCTCGTCTCGTCATGAAATTCGGCGGCACGTCTGTCGCCAACATCGAACGGATCCGCAACGTCGCGCAGCATGTGAAGCGCGAGGTGGAGGCTGGCAACGAGGTCGCGGTCGTCGTCTCGGCCATGTCGGGCAAGACGAACGAACTCGTCGCCTGGTGCGCCGACGCCTCGAAGCTCTATGACAAGCGCGAATATGACGCGGTCGTGGCTTCGGGCGAGCAGGTCACGTCCGGGCTTCTCGCCATCGCTTTGCAGGAAATCGGCATCGGCGCCCGCTCATGGCAGGGCTGGCAGATCCCGATCCTCACCTCCGACGCCCATGGTTCGGCCCGCATCGAATCCATCGACGGCTCGGGGCTCGCGGAAGGTTTCGCGCGCAAGGAAGTGGCGGTCATCGCAGGCTTTCAGGGAATTCATGAGGCCAGCGGCCGGTTGACGACGCTTGGACGCGGCGGCTCCGACACCAGCGCCGTCGCCATCGCCGCCGCGATCAAGGCGGATCGTTGCGATATCTATACCGATGTGGACGGCGTCTATACGACTGACCCGCGCATCGTGCCCAAGGCGCGTCGGCTCGACCGCGTCGCCTTCGAGGAAATGCTTGAAATGGCGTCGCTCGGCGCCAAGGTGCTGCAGGTTCGCTCCGTCGAAGTGGCGATGGTTCACAAGGTGAAGACCTTCGTGCGCTCGTCTTTCGACGATCCGGCCAACCCAATGCCCGGCACGCTCATTTGTGACGAGGAGGATATCGTGGAACAGCAGGTCGTCACCGGAATCGCCTTTTCGCGCGACGAGGCGCAACTGACCCTGCGCCGCGTATCGGACAAGCCCGGCGTCGCGGCGGCGATCTTCGTGCCGCTCGCCGAAGCCAACATCAATGTCGATATGATCATTCAGGTCGTCTCGGATGATGCGAAGACCACCGACATCACCTTCACCGTGCCTCAGGCTGATTTCGAACGCGCCCGCGCGCTGCTTGAAGCCAAGCGCGACGAACTCGGCTTCGCCTCGCTTCAGGGCGCAAATGATGTGGTGAAGATCTCGGCCATCGGCATTGGCATGCGCAGCCATGCCGGCGTCGCGGCCCGCGCCTTCAAGGCTCTGGCTGAGAAGGGCATCAACATTCGCGCCATCACCACCAGCGAGATCAAGTTCTCGGTGCTGATCGACGCCGAATACACCGAACTGGCGGTGCGCACGCTGCACACGCTCTACGGCCTCGACAAGGCCTGATCGGCCAAGTTCAGGCGGCGGTCAGAAATCGACCGCCCGCCCGTCGATCTCCCAATCGCCGAAACGCGACGGGTCGAGCCCGCCGCGCCCGTTGATCTCGCGGGGAGCCGCCGCGCGGGCCTCGTCCGCGAGCCTGCGTCGTTCGGCAGCCTCAGCAAGGGCGCGCTGGGCGGCGGGGGAAAGCTGCTTCACGGGTTGCGTATCATCTTGAGCTTGATCGGGCGTTTGATCCTTCGGCGCGTCGGTCTGCATCGTTCAATCCCATCTGGCTCATGCCGTTTCCGGCGAGATTGGCGACTATATAAGTCATCGCGTCCGAAAGTTCAGCCTTTGGCTGCGGCCTCGGGCGCCCAAGCTTTCCTTGCCACCCCATCCTGACAACCCTATGAAATGACGATGGCGTCAGGGATGCGGATGAGTGATTCTGCGCCTGCGCCTGCGCCATCCCTCCCGCTCAGAAAAGCAGCCTCGTGACGAAACCGCCCCGCTCCTTTCATCAACGTCAGGCCCCAACGCCACCGCCGCCCGGATTGAACGCGCGGCTTGTGGCGGCGAGCGTTCTGGCTGATGTGGCGGGGCAAGGCTCGACCCTCGACGAGCGTCTTGGCGCCGAAGCTTCGACGCGCATGAGCGATCTTGATCCGCGAGATCGCGCTCTGGCGCGCTCCATCGCCACCGTCGCCCTGCGCAGGCTTGGCACGATCAGGGCAGCGCTTGCTCGCTTCCTCGAAAAGGGCCTTCCGAAAAAAGCGGCCGCTGTCGAATGGACGCTGATCACCGCGACCGCGCAGATCCTCTTTCTCGACATTCCCGATCACGCCGCCGTCGATCTTGCGGTCCACGCCATTCGCCGCGACCCGCGCACAGCCGCTTTCGCCGCGCTGGTGAACGCCGTGCTGCGCAATGTCATCCGCGCCCGCGATGAAATTCTCGCGCCCGCCGATCCCTTCATCGACACGCCCGCCTGGCTCGCTGCGCGCTGGCGCAAGACCTATGGGGACGAGATCGCCGCCGCCATCGTTCGGGCGCATCAACTCGAGCCAACCCTCGACATCACCGTAAAAGGCGATGCGCAGCTTTGGGCCGAGAAACTAGACGGCTTTGTCCTGCCCACAGGTTCGGTACGCCTGCTGAACCATGCGCCTGTCACGGAGCTCGCTGGCTATGGAGAAGGCGCCTGGTGGGTGCAGGACGCCGCAGCAAACCTGCCGGCAAGACTGCTTGGCGCCCAACCCGGCATGCGCATAGCCGATCTTTGCGCGGCTCCCGGCGGCAAGACGGCGCAACTCGCCGCTGCTGGCGCTGAGGTCGTAGCGCTTGATCGCTCGGCCGAACGCATGAAACGCGTCAGCGCCAATCTCGAACGGCTGCATCTTTCCGCCGATCTAACGGTTGGCGACGCGCTGACCTATGAGGCGGCGGCCTTCGACGCCATACTGCTCGACGCCCCCTGCTCGGCGACCGGCACCATCCGCAGGCATCCCGATGTCGCCTGGACCAAGCGCGCCAGCGATATCGCCAGCCTGTCGAAAGTTCAGGCGCGCATGATCGACCATGCGATCGATCTCCTGAAGCCCGGCGGCAAACTGGTTTATTGCACCTGCTCGATGGAGCCGGAAGAGGGCGAGCTGCAGATCAACGCGCTATTGCGGCGCAACCCCGATGTCGTGCGCGCGCCTATCGCTGCGGAAGAACTTGGCGTCCCAAATATGTGCATATCGGCGCTGGGGGACTTGCGAACGCTTCCCTGCCATCTCTACCATGAAGACGCGCGGCGAAGTGGACTTGATGGATTCTTCGCGGCGCGCGTAGAGCGCCTCATTTAAGGCGTTGGGGCTGCGGAGGCAGATTTAGAGTGACCCAATCAGTCGCTGGACGGGGCCAGTTCGCCCGGTTGCTGGCGGGCAACAGCTTCGGCTGGCTTCGCCGCACCATCGCCTGGCCCATGCGCTACGCTGACCTTCTGGGTTTTGGCGGCCCCAAGCGTCTGCTCATCGCGCCGCAAGACATCCGCACGGCTGACCCCACCATGGCCGCGGATATTTACGCCGGTTATTTCGCTTTCGCCGGCAAGATGGTGAACACCCACGGGCGTTCGCCATTCGAGGTCGCTCCGCCCTCGCCCGCATGGGCCTCGACCCTCGCAGGCTTTGGCTGGTTGCGCCATCTGCGCGCCGCCGACACTGCTTTGTCGCGCGCCAATGCTCAGGCGCTGGTCGAAGACTGGATCAAGCTGAACGGACGCCAGACGAAAACGCCCGACTGGGAGCCGCGGGTGGCGATTCGCCGCCTGCTGTCCTGGATGAGTCAGTCTCCACTCATACTCGAAGGGGCTGACAGTCAGTTCTATCGCCTCTTCATGAAGAGCATCAGTCGTCAGGCGATGCTTCTCCAACGCCGCATCAACAGCGACATCGAAGGCGAGGCGCGCCTCTTCGCGCTTATCGCGCTGGCGGAATTTGGTCTCTGCGGCGAAAATCTCGACAAGCTGCAGGAACGCATGAGCCTCATGCTGGGCGAAGAGCTGGGGCGGCAGGTTCTGGCTGACGGAGGCCACGTCGGGCGCAATCCGCAGACCATCATCGACCTGCTGCTCGATCTTCTTCCCCTGCGTCAGGCCTATTCGGCCCGCGGCGTGAGCGCGCCGCCGCAACTGCTGAACGCCATTGACCGCATGATGCCGATGCTGCGGCTGTTTCGTCTCGGCGACGGCTCCCTCGCCCTCTTCAACGGAATGGGACAAACCGCCCCCAACGATCTGGCGACCATCCTCGCCCATGACGATGCGCGCGCAGCGCCGCTCATGAACGCGCCCTATAGCGGTTATCAGCGCATGGAGGGCGGGTCAGCCGTTCTCATCATGGATACGGGCGTCATTCCTCCGCTCGCCTTTTCCGATCGCGCCCACGCAGGCTGCCTGTCTTTTGAATTCTCGACTGAAGGCCAGAGGCTCATCGTCAACTGCGGCAGCCCCAATGAGAGCCGCGCCGCCATGCGCGACGCCGCAAGATCGACGGCGGCGCATTCCACGCTGACACTCGCAGACACATCCTCCTGCCGTTTCGGCGCGGGCGACAAGAAGGGCTCGCTCGATGGCAAGATCGTCAGCGGCCCGACCAAGGTGCGCCTGAAAAGACAGGGCGCGGAGGACTGCATCGCGCTCGAAGCGAGCCACGACGGCTATGAGCGGCAGTTCGGGCTCACCCATACCCGCAGCCTTTACCTGTCCACCGAGGGCGACCAGCTCGAAGGAGAAGACAAGCTCACGCCAGCCGGCGGCAAGAAGACGAGCGTCACCACTGCTGATTATGCGGTGCGCTTTCATCTTCATTCAAGCTTGCGGACAAGGTTGCTGGACGACAGCCAGTCGGTCGAAATCCATACCCCCTCGGGGCAGGTCTGGCTATTCCACGCAGAAGGGCACAGGCTCGCGGTGGAGGAGAGCATCTCCTTCGCCACCGCGGAAGGCGTGCGTGGCGCGGACCAGATCGTGGTCCACACCAATATTCAGCAATATCCGAGCGTCAGCTGGACGCTCTACAAGACCTCGGGCGACTGAGCCGGTTTGGTCTTAGCGACCGCCGAGGCGGATGAGTGTGCGCGGCGCGCCGGCGGCCCCAAGGCCACGGAAAGGCTTGCGCTCAACGGTGACGCCTTCGCTGCGCTCGAAACGAGGCGCGAAACCGCCGGTCTTGCGCTCAACCACGACCGAAGGCTTGCGCTCAACCACGACCGCGCGCTGTGCGCCGGCGCGGTTGCTGGTGAAGGCGACCTCGGGAGCCGGGGCGCGCTTGGCCGCAGCCGCGCGGACCGCCATCTTGGCGACCAGCTCGCGGGCCTCCTCGATGGGCGCGCCCATCAATTCGGCTGCGAATTCGGCCTGATGCTCCGCATCGTCCATGAAACCCTGAGCCGCAAAGATCGCTTCCTCGAGGGTCGGGGGATCGTAGCGCACACGAACGGGGGGACGGTTCTTCGCCTTGGGAGAAGTAGGGCGCATCTCGGTTTTCCAAGTTTATAAGTTGGCTGCGGCTATCGCGCTGCAGCAGGTTTGTTGTGCATTGCACAATACCCTGATCCGGGTCTGAAAGCAAGTCAACGCAGATCAGGATTAACGATTCGTGGACGAATGCCACGTCACGCCCGGATTTTCCAGCCTTGGCGCAGCAATTTTTCCGTTTTGATCACAATCTTACGCCCCCTGAGTGCGGCGCGCAGCTTTTGTATTGCGCCGCATCGTGGTAATCGCGCGCAAGCTCTCGTCAGCAGCCCCCAACAGATTGCAGGTTCCCATGGCCTCCGACCTTCGCCGCGTTTCCCGCGCGCTCCTGTCCGTTTCCGACAAGACCGGCCTCGTCGATTTCGCCCGCGCCCTGAGCGCTAGGGGCATCGAACTCGTCTCGACGGGCGGCACGCGCAAGGCCCTGGCCGACGCCGGCCTGCCCGTGAAGGACGTCTCCGACCTCACCGGCTTTCCCGAAATGATGGACGGCCGGGTGAAGACCCTGCATCCCATCGTGCATGGCGGTTTGCTGGCCATTCGCGAAAATCCCGAGCATGAAGCCGCCATGCTCGCCCATGGCATCGGCCCCATCGATCTGCTCGTCGTGAACCTCTATCCTTTCGAGGCCACGGTCTTGAAAGGCGCGGGCTATGACGATTGCATCGAGAACATCGACATCGGCGGCCCCGCGATGATCCGCGGCGCGGCCAAGAACCATGGCGATGTGACTGTGGTCGTCGAAGTCGGCGATTATAAGGCCGTCCTCGATACGCTCGAGGCCAATGGCGGCTCGACCACCCTCGCGCTTCGCAAGCAGCTCGCCCAGAAAGCCTACGCCCGCACCGCCGCCTATGACGCCGCGATCTCCAACTGGTTCGCTGCGCAGTTGGGCGAAGCGACGCCGGAATATCGCGCGATCGGCGGTCATCTCGCCGAGAAGATGCGCTATGGCGAAAACCCGCACCAATCCGCGGGTTTCTACAAGACCCCCGAGCAGCGCTTCGGCGTCTCCACCTCCCGTCAGGTGCAGGGCAAGACGCTCTCCTACAACAATGTGAACGACACCGACGCCGCCTTCGAATGCGTCTCGGAATTCGATCCCGCGCGCACCGCCGCCGTCGCGATCATCAAGCACGCCAATCCCTGCGGCGTTGCGGAAGGCGCCAGCCTGCGCGAAGCCTATGAGAAGGCTTTGCGCTGCGACCCAGTTTCAGCCTTCGGCGGCATCGTGGCGCTGAACCGCAAGCTCGACCCCGAAGCGGCGCTTGAGATCGTGAAGATCTTCACCGAAGTCATCATCGCGCCCGACGCCGATGAAGAGGCGATCCGCATCGTCGGCGCCAAGAAGAACCTGCGTCTCTTGCTGACGGGCGGCCTGCCTGATCCGCGCGCGCAGGGCCTCGTGCTGCGCACGGTCGCTGGCGGGATGCTCGTGCAGGGCCGCGACAACGCCGTGGTCGACGACATGGATCTTCGCGTCGTCACCAAGCGCGCGCCCACGGCGCAGGAGCTGGCGGACCTGAAGTTCGCCTTCCGCGTCGCCAAGCATGTGAAGTCCAACGCGATCGTCTATGCGCGTGAAGGCGCGACTGTGGGCGTGGGCGCCGGTCAGATGAGCCGCGTCGATTCTTCACGCATCGCCGCCTGGAAAGCCTCGGAAGCCGCCAAGGCCGCTGGCCTCACTGAGACCCTCGCTAAGGGTTCGGTCGTGGCCTCGGACGCCTTCTTCCCCTTCGCCGACGGCTTGCTTGCCGCAGCGGAAGCTGGCGCCACCGCGGTCATCCAGCCCGGCGGCTCCATGCGCGACGATGAGGTCATCAAGGCGGCCGACGAGGCGGGCCTCGCCATGGTCCTCACCGGCCACCGCCACTTCCGGCATTAAAATCAAAGCCTTCCTGTTCATCGGGCGTTCACCAATTAGGCATATTCGAAGGCGTTAGCCTTCGAAGCGGCCCAGCTTGTCCACGATCAGGCCGAAGCTTGGCCATGATGCCGCGCGACAAGTGAACACGGCGGATGAACCGCCAGAGCGAACAGGATTTGAAATCGATGCAGATCAGCTTCACCAACGAAGTCGAAAGCGGACGCGTTCTTTATCCGCTTGGCCGCGTGCAGGCCTCAGCCTCATGGCACGGAGCCGCGCTCGCCGCCGACGGCGAGGAATATCGCAAGGCCGCGCTTGCCGCCCTGATCGAAAAGGCGCGAGAATTCGACGCGGACGCCATCATCGGCGTGGACTATGGCTTTGACGAAGTGAAGCTCGCTGATCTCTGCGCCGTCGAACTGCGCCGCGTGTCGGCGACCGGCATCGCGGTCAAGCTGGCGAAGGCCGCCTGACCCTAGACCTTCTCAAGCGGACGGTGAGGCTCGGGCGGCAGTTCAATATCGATCCTGTCGCCCGGCGCAATATCGCCGCCCGCAAGCACAATGCCCATGACGCCAGATTTCATCCGCACATGGCCATCGCTGCGATCGATGAGCTGCGTCATCAACCCCTGCTGAAATCCGTCGATCTGTGAGCAGGGATTGCGCAAGCCCGTGATCTCGATCAGCGCAGGACCAATGCGCAGCCGCGCGCCGGTTGGCAGATCGAGCAGGGCGATACCTTTTGTGGTGACATTTTCCCCGAGTTCGCCCGGCTTCACGTCAAAGCCCGCCTGCGCCAGATCATCAAACAATTCGGCATGGATGAGATGCACCTGCCGCAGGTTGGGCGCATGCGGGTTTTTGCGCACGTGATAGCGATGCTTCACAGTGACGCCCATATGCGCGTCGCCTTCGACGCCCAGCCCTTCGAGAAGGCGGATCGACATTTCATTTGGCTTGCTGAAGGAATGGCCGCGCGCGCGGCTCACGGCGACGACGCTTGCGGTCTTTGCATCTGCGCTCATCATTACGCCTCGCTCGCCGCCAGTTGCGCCGCCTGATGTTCGGTGATCAAGGGGTCGATCACATCATCGAGCGCTTCGCCGGTGATGATCTTGTCGAGCTTGTAGAGGGTGAGATTGATCCGATGATCGGTCAATCTCCCTTGCGGAAAATTGTAGGTGCGGATGCGTTCGGAGCGATCGCCTGAACCAACCTGCGACTTACGATCAGCGGCGCGCTCATTATCGAGCTTCTGGCGCTGCATGTCATAGAGCCGCGCTTTCAGCAGGGCCATGGCGCGCGCGCGGTTCTTGTGCTGCGAGCGCTCGTCCTGCACGAAGACGATGGTGTTGGTTGGCACATGCGTGATGCGGATCGCCGATTCCGTTTTATTCACGTGCTGGCCGCCGGCGCCCTGCGCGCGCATAGTGTCGATCTTGAGATCGGCCTCGTTGATATCAATGTCGACGTCCTGCGCTTCAGGCAGAACAGCGACAGTCGCAGCCGAGGTGTGAATGCGCCCCTGCGTTTCGGTTTCCGGCACGCGCTGCACACGATGCACGCCGGATTCGAATTTCAGCTTTGCGAAGACGCCGCGTCCTGAAACGCTGGCGATGACCTCCTTGAAGCCGCCAGCGGTTCCCTCGCTTGCAGAAAGCAACTCAACCTTCCAGCCCTTGGACTGCGCATAGCGGTCATACATGCGATAAAGATCGCCTGCGAAGATCGCCGCTTCATCGCCGCCAGTGCCCGCGCGCAGCTCAAGGATGGCGCCGCCCTCGTCAGCAGCATCTTTCGGCAGGAGGGCGATGCGGATTTGTTGTTCAAGCTCCTCGATGCGTTGCTTGGCGTCCTGCGTTTCGATCTCCGCGAGTTCGCGCATCTCAGCGTCGAGGGTTGGCTCGGCGAGCATAAGTTCGACGTCGGACAGATCGGCCTGCGCCTGACGCCAGGCGCGGATGGCTTCGACGATCTCATTGAGATCGGAAAGTTCACGCGAGAGCGTGGCGAATTCGAGTCCGTTCACGCCTTCTGCGAGCCGCGCGGATAATTCCTCGTGACGGCGCAGGATGAGATTGAGTTTATCTTCTGGCAGCATGAAAGGCTCGATGGTCGCGGCGATGACAGGCAGGGCGATGAAATGGCCGCAACTAAAGCGGCACGCCCTTGGCCTCCGCATAGGCGCGCAGCTCTTCGCGGAAAGAGGCCGCGCCATCATTACGCGCAAGCATCTCTTCCATGAGAGCGCGCAGCTCTCCCTCCTGAATAGCAAGCACCATCGCCTTCACAGGTCCGATGGAAGACGGGGTCATAGAAAGGCCGCGATAGCCGACGCCGATGAGCGCCATGGCCTCAAGCGGATGACC
>CANGOK010000116.1 GCA_947455285.1 Beijerinckiaceae bacterium
GAGCCGAAGGGGCGCGTTTAAGCGCCCCGGCACCTCTCACGGCTCCTGCGCGTCGATCAGCACGAAGGCGATCCGGCACGGTTCCGTGCCACGGTTCACCCATGCGTGGTTCGTGCCCTGCTGCACCAGCACGTCGCCGGCCTTCAGATGGATTTCCGTATCATCCAGCAGCATGTCGATCTCGCCTTCCATGATGATGGCGTAATCGACGGTGCGGGTCGCGTGCATCAGGGGATGACGCGGCGGCATGTGACGCTTGGGCGTCGAGGCGCCATGCTGGGAGTGATGATAATCCAGCGGCAAGTCATCGACCTCTTTGGGCGTCGGCGGAATATCCACGATGCGGAAAATCGATCCGCCAGCGGGAGGCGCGACGCCAACCTTCTCCGCCGCACGATCTGCGGGGCCGGCGATATCGGCTGGCGATTCCTGCGTCGTCCAAAGCAGGCGCGACACGGTCTTGCGGCCCTCGCGCACAACCTTGTTTGGATTGGCGCCATCAAACAGCACGACCGCCTTGCCGCTGGCGTCGACGGTGGTGACGACGCGCCGCACTTCTTCACTTAAAGCCATCTTGTCCTCTTCAGATCAGCGGCAGCCTTCGAGCTTGCTCGCCTTGTTGATGAGCTCGAAAGACCCCAGCGCCTTTTCGATCTCGGATGCAAAACCACCATCGACGAGTTTGTCGAGCGGCGGATCCTTTTCGATCATGCCGTCTTTTTTAAAGACGCGCAGAAGATCGGCGATGCTGGCGGAATTGACGCGGCCATTGGGATCGCGCGCTTGCCAGTCCATCTCATCAAGCTGTTTGAAATCTTTTCCAATGCCAGCCTTCAACAGAATCTGAATCACCTCGGCTCGGTTGGGCCCGTGATGGTAGGCCTGACAATAATCACGCGCCCCACGCGCAATGGCGATGAAGACCTTGCGCGCGACATCGCGATGATCCCTGATCCAGTCGGCGCTCGCCATATAGGCGAGGCTCGTCATGGGCAGCTCTTTCACATAGCCCTTTTCAGGGTCGATCCACGGCGCCGCGACACCCTGTTGAATGGCCATGTCGGTGAAGGGCGCGACCATGAGCGCGACATCAAGCCCGCCATTGGCGAGCGTGGGGATCATCTGCGGAAAGGCGAGCGTCTTCACATTGACGTCGGCAAGCCGCAGCCCCGCGCTCTCAAGCAGCGAAGAGAGTTCATATGTGGATAGAGAACCAGCGCCGCTCACGGCGACATTGCGGCCTTTCAGATCAGCCGGCGTCTTGATCTTGTCCTTCAGGTCAGGACGCACGACGAAGTTATGGTAGACGGGCGTCGAGCCGCTTTCGAGCGCAAGGATCACCGGCAGACCCTGCGCGACCGCGTTGAAATAGCCGGCGTTGAGGCCGCCCTGCGCGATCTGGATCTGATTGGTGGCGAGGATCGCCATGGCGCGGCTGAGCGAGTCGATGGCCTCGATGCGCACATCAACTCCAGCCTCGCGAAAATAGCCCTTCTCAAGCGCGATATAGTTTGATGCTGAAGGCACGCTCTGCACGGTGCTGATGGTGACGGTTTGCGCGAGCGCCGATGCGCTCAAAGCAATGATTGCGGCGAGCGCCACACTGAATTGACGAGCCATCACCCGTGTCTCCTCCGGTTTGACGCGCAGGGTGACGGGCGAGGCCGTGACTGTCAACTGAGGCTATCGCAACTCATTGCTCTTGCGGATTATGCAGCCAGCTATAGGCCTCATGTGCGGCCTTCAACCAATCAGCGGGCGTCACATCCTCGATGAAGCGTTGATAAAAGATATGGCCCCGATTAGGCGGGCGCCGAAAGTCATAGTGGAGCGCGGGGCGAAGACGCGCGACCGGTTCGCGAAACAGGCCCAGAATAGCTGTCTGTGAGACGTGAGCGGCGAGCATTTCGTCCCGTATCAGCGCCTCGGCCTGATTGAACGCGATTTCAAAATCGTCATCGCCTTCTTCCGAGAAACGCTGCGTCACAAGCCCGTGTTCGCTCTCGTAATAGAAAGCCATCTCCATCACCACTGGCGGATGCAGGCCGCGATGCTCCATGCGCTCGCAAGCCATGGCGACTGCGCAGGCGCAAGCGTCGTGGTCGAGATGCCCGCCCTCATAGGGATGTGTGAATACGGCCTCGATATGCTGCGCCTCAAAGTAAGCGCCCAGAGCAGCAGCGATCGCGGGCATATGGCGGAAAGCTTCCTGATCGCCGATGGGAAAGGAATGGCGACGCTCGGGGCGGATATTCACGAGATCCAGCACCCGCGCCAATTCGGCCGCGCGCGCCTTCGCATGATCGTCGCTGCTGCGAAAGCCAGCCGCGTGAACGCCGCGCATATCGCGTCGCGCGCCATCGGTCAGATGAACCGCATGGGCGCCACGCAGAAGTTTCAACAAGGGACCGAGACCGATGGTCTCGTCATCTGGATGGGCCACGACGAGCGCGATCGGCGCGTCAAGCGTCCTGCGTGCGCAAAGATCGCGCAAGATGCAATGGGAACGTCCGGCAAGTGCGGAACACATGGACCGACCATCCGATCAAACGGAACGACCTAGCGACGCTAGACCCGTTTTCTGGTCGGAACGGATCAGGCGGCGCGCGCTGGCTTGCGCACCAGATTGCGAACAGTCCATAGGCCGATGGAGACGACCGTCTCGCCCGCTTCATCGCGCACGATCAGGCGGGCGCCTGGCTCCTTGGTCTCACGCGCGAGTTCGGCGACGCGATCCCAGAGCGCGCTGCGGTCGGCCAATTCCACAGAGTCCTGCTGGGCGATGATGACCGGACCGCTGGAGACCTCAAAAGAATAGACCGACATTGCAAAAGTCCCGCAGGTGCGACAAGCCGCAGGATAAACGCGGGGCGAGGCGGCGGGTTCCAGCTTTGCGGGTCGCTTTCTGCGCGAAGATCCGCCGTGCTATAGACGAAACAAATTTTTCTGCGCGCAACGCCTGCCGCTCCCCTCCCCCTTGTGGGGAGGGGTGAGGGGCGGGGGTCGTGAGGCCTTCCGTCGCTGGCGTTTGCTACAGGCGCTAACGAGCAAGATGCGCAGACCCCCACCCCGTCCGCTGACGCGGCCGACCCTCCCCACAGGGGGGAGGGTAAATCTTGGAGATCGTGATGACCTCGTCCTTCAAGCCCTTCGCTGATCCTGCAGCAGCCCGGCTCGACCTCTCACACAGGCCCCGCCGCAATCGGCGCACGGACTGGGGTCGCCGGCTAGTGCAGGAGACGGCGCTGACGGTGAACGACCTCATCTGGCCGATCTTCATCATCGACGGCGAAAAGCGCAGGGAGTCCGTGCCCTCCATGCCCGGCGTTGATCGCCTCACCATCGACGAGGCGGTGCGCGCCGCCGAGCTTGGCGCAAAGCTCGGCATTCCCGCCCTCGCCCTCTTTCCCAACACAGACCCAGCGCTGCGCGATGCCGACGCGACGCAGGCCTATAATCCCGAGAACCTCGTCTGCCGCGCCGTGCGCGCCATCAAGAAAGAGGTTCCGCAAATCGGCGTCGTCACCGACGTGGCCCTCGATCCCTATACGAGCCACGGTCAGGATGGGCTGATGGAGGGCGAGGAGATCGTCAACGATCTCTCCGTGCGCGCGCTCGTCGAACAGTCGCTCAATCAGGCCCGCGCGGGCGCGGATGTCATCGCCCCCTCCGACATGATGGACGGGCGCATCGGCGAGATCCGCCGGGCTCTCGATGCAGAACAGTTCGAACATGTCCAGATCATGAGCTATGCGGCGAAATACGCCTCCGCCTTCTACGGCCCCTTCCGCGATGCGGTGGGTTCGGGCGGTCTGCTCAAGGGCGACAAGCGCACCTATCAGATGGACCCGCACAATTCCGACGAGGCCCTGCGCGAAGTGGCGCTCGACCTCGATCAGGGCGCCGACATGGTCATGGTGAAGCCCGGCATGCCCTATCTCGACGTGGTGCGCCGGGTGAAGGACGAATTCGGCTGCCCGACCTTCGCCTACCAGGTGTCAGGCGAATACGCGATGATCATGGCCGCCGCCAACAACGGCTGGATCGACGCCGACCGCGCCATGGTGGAGAGCCTCGTCGGCTTCAAGCGCGCAGGCGCGGACGGCGTGCTGACCTATTTCGCGCCCATGGTGGCGCAGAAGCTGGCCAAAGGTCTCTGACACTCACCTTCGCTGCTTGAAGGTCCAGTCCGGCTGGACGGATTTGATCATCATCATTTCCGCCATATTCTCGCGCGTCAGCATGCCAGCAAGCGCGCCTGTTTCGTCCACGACGCACAGCGCAGTTGAGCCGCCCGCCCCAAGCACGTTCAGGGCCTCTCCAAGATCCTGGCGCACGCGGACCACGGGCGTCGGCGCGCGCATCACGTCAGCGATTGGAGCCTCGCGCGGATGGGCGCCCAGAGCCGCGATCAGATCTTCCCGCACAAGAAGGCCGACTGGCTTACGGTGGCCGTCGATGACGGGAAACTGATGCTGCGCCGTCGCCAGCAGCACGTCCACTGCATCGCCAAGGCTCGCCTCGACCGGAACGGAAGCCACGCGCGTCTCCATCGCGTCCATGACGCGAAGCCCCGTCACGGCTGAACGAAGCGCGCTGTCCTGCGCCTCCCCCGCCGCCGCCACATAAACGAAGATGGCGATGAACAGCAGCATAGGATTGCCGAAGAGCCCGGCGAAACCAAGCACGAAGGCGAAGCCCTGCCCGATGCGCGCGGCCACCGAAGTCGCGCGTTGTGGGCCCATCTTCATGGACAGGACCGCATGGAGCACCCGGCCTCCATCCATGGGAAAGGCGGGAATGAGATTGAAGATGGCCAGAAACAGGTTAGCCCCGGCGAGGCGCGCCACAAGGCAGATACGGGGATCGTCGATCTTCTGCATCTCCTCGGGAATGACGGCGCCAGCCACCAGGATCAGCGCCACCGCGATCACGATGTTGACCGCAGGCCCCGCCAGCGCCACCGCCAGTTCCTGCCCCGGCTTGTCAGGGATGCGCTCAAGGCTCGCGACGCCGCCAATCGGCAGCAGCGTGACCTCGGGCGTGTTGATGCCAAATCGTCGCGCGGTCAGGATATGGCCGAACTCGTGCAGCAGCACGCAGGCGAAGAGCAGCACGATGAAAAGGACGTTGCGCAGCGCGGCGTCGCCGCCATCGTGGCGCAGCGCGCTGGCGCCGATCCAGACAAGGAACAGGATGAATGTGATGTGGATGCGCACCGCCGTGCCCGCGACGCGTCCTATGGTGATAGACCAGAGCATGGGATCATCCTTGCTGCTTCACCCAAGATAGGGCTCAGGCTAGTCCGGGGAAAGCTCTATCCAAAGCGGCGCCAGCCCTTGCGAACGGCGCCGGAGCGACCAGATATTGAATATCGCGTTTCTGCGGCGGGAGAGCACCATGAACGACCCACGCCTCGGCGGCCAGCCATGGAGCAGCGCCATCATCTTCGCACCGCGCTTGCCGGCGGCGGCGCTTGCGGGCGTGCGCACAAGGCGCATGGCGGCGGTCGTGATCGATCTCTTCATCGTATCGCTGATGAGCTGCGCGATCTGGCTGGCGCTGGGCTTCCTGTCGCTGGGACTGCTGTGGTTCGTCCTGCCGCCGCTCTTTCCCATCGTAGCCTTTTTCTACAATGGCCTGACGGTCTCCGGACCGCGCCGGGCGACGCCCGGCATGCGCGCCATGGACATTGAAGTGCGCATGACCAGCGGCGCACCGGTCCCGTTCCTGAATGCAGCCGCTCATGCGGTGCTTTTCTACATCAGCTGGATGTTTCCACCCATCCTATTGATTTCGTTGTTTTCTCCAGAAAAACGTTGCCTGCACGACATGCTGGCGGGCCTCGTCGTGACGCGGCGCCCGAATTGAGGAGGCGGTCAACTTCCCACTTCCGATTTTCTGATGCTATCATTCTCAAGTCGGCAACTGGAGCTTGGCAGCTTTGACGAGGGAACCGCGCGATGCACCGCAGTTCTACCTGACGGCCCCCTCCCCCTGCCCCTATCTGCCGGGGCGCGAGGAGCGGAAGGTCTTCACGCATCTTGTCGGCCGCAAATCGCCCGCGCTGAACGACTCCCTGACACAATCAGGCTTTCGTCGCTCCCAGACCATCGCCTACCGGCCCGCCTGCGAAATGTGCCGCGCCTGTGTGTCCGTGCGCGTGCTGGTCAATGAGTTCGAACTCTCCCGCAACCTGCGGCGGGTGCAGGACCAGAACGCCGACCTGATCGGATCTGTTCATCCTGCCCGCGCGAACTCAGAACAATACTCACTCTTCCGCACCTATCTCGACCAGCGCCATTCCGACGGCGGCATGGCCGACATGAGCGTGCTCGATTATTCCATGATGATCGAGGACAGCCATGTGAATACGCAGGTGATCGAATATCGCCGCAGGGGTCCGGACTCCTCGATCAACGGTCGCGGCGAAGGCCCGCTGATCGCCGTCGCCCTGACCGACGTGCTCGCGGACGGCCTGTCGATGGTCTATTCCTTTTACGACCCTGATCTGGCGGACCGGTCGCTTGGGACTTTCATGATCCTCGACCACCTGCGCCGCGCCCAGCGCCTCGCCCTGCCCCATCTCTATCTCGGGTACTGGGTCGAGGGCTCCCGCAAGATGACCTACAAGGCCCGCTTCCTTCCGCAGGAGCGTCTGGGCATGGCGGGCTGGAGCCGGGTGGATTGATGACAGCCGACGCTGCTACCCGCGTTGACGACCGTTGGCGCGAGGCGTCAGTCAGCTCAGCAAAAACTGTCCTACCCTTCATCGTCTGGATCAGCTCAGGGCAAGGGGTAAGGCACGCCGCGCGGGTCAAGGTCGCGCGTGATCTCTCCGACCTGCCGGGCCAGCATCGCTTCGCCCGCCACGATCCATGATGGCCCCCAACTGCGGCCTGCGGATCTTCGCAAGCTTGAGGACTGGATTGCCCTCAACCGCGAAGTCCTCCTCGACTATTGGAACTGCAAACTCGCGACGGACGAAGCGATGGAGCGGCTTCGCAAACTCTAGGGCGCTCGATGCTCACCCCTCGCTGACCTCTCGCGCCCTGATCTTCGCCAGCCAGCGCCGCCCTTTCTTCCAGAGATCCGCAGACGCCTCCGCAACGGTCGCGGGCTTGCCCTGTTCGCGTATGAGAAGAATCTCGCGGTCGTGAAAACGATCGAGGCCCGGGCGGTGGGCCACATGCAGCACCGTGGCGTCAGGCGCCTCAGAGCGCAGCAATTCCATCATGCGGGTCTGGCTCAATTCGTCCAGCGCTGACGTGGGTTCGTCCATGATGATGATGTCGGGGTTCTTCAACAAAACGCGGGCGAAGGCGAGGCGTTGCTGCTCGCCGCCCGACATGATCCCCGACCAGTTCTCCTCCTCATCAAGCCGCGCGATGAAATGATCGAGGCCGCAGGCTCGCAGCATCTCCTTCGTGCGCTCGGGATCGATGGGTCGGTCATCGTGAGGATAATCGAGGGCGCGGCGCAATGTGCCGAGCGGGATGTAGGGACGCTGCGGCATGAAGGCGATGCGTGCGTCTCGCGGGCGCAGAATGGAGCCGGAGCCCCAGGGCCACAGACCGGCGATGGCGCGGATGAGCGTCGATTTGCCCGTGCCGGAGTCTCCCTTCACCAGCACTTTCTCCCCCCGCTCAATGCGGGCGTCCGCATCCGCCAGCATAACCTTGCCGTCATGCTGGGCGATGGAGAGGCCGCGCAGATGGAGGGCGCCATCATCGCTATAATTGAGGTCGATGGCGTGTCCCTCTGGACCAGCTGCGAATTTATCGAGGTCTGTAAATGCGCTGTCGAGGGCCGCTACGCGGCGCGCGGAGGCGAACCAGTCAGCGAGCCGCAGACTATTATCGGAAAGCCAGTTGAGAGCCGTCTGAACCTGCGCGAACGCCGCCGCAGCCTGCATGAGGTCGCCGAGCGTCATTTCCCCCGCGAGGTATTTCGGCGCCCCCAGCAGCAGCGGGATGACAGGCGCCAGAACGTTGTTGCCCCCCGATAGAAACATCATGCGCGTCTGTGCTGAAATGACCTTCAACCAGCGCCCGGCCAAGGCGTCGAAACTCCCGTCAAGCTTCACGCGCTCATCCTCATCGCCGCCGATCAGGGCAATGGTCTCGGCGTTTTCGCGCGTACGCGTCAGCTCATATCGAAAGTCCGCCTCGGCGGCGGCCTTCTTCTCGACGCGATTGACCAGCGGGCGTCCGATCAGCCACATGCCAAAGGACGTGAGGCCAGAATAAAGCACGGCCGCGATGACGAGGTAGCCCGGTATCTCGACGCCAAACAGCGTTAGCGATCCACCGATGAACCATAGCACGCCAACGAAGGAGGCTGCGGTGATAGCGGCGTTCGTCACACCTGCGGTGAAATCGACAAAGAGTTCAATGGCGAGCCGCCCATCCTCAGCCGTGCGCGCTTCAGGATTATCAACGAGATCAAGAATGCTAAGCTGATAAAAACGCCGCCGCTCCATCCAGCGCCGCACAATCGTTTTTGTGAGCCATTCGCGCCAGCGCAGTTGCAGCCGCATGCGCGTTTGTTGCAATAGCGCGGCCGTTATCGCGCTAAGCGCCGCCAGACCCAGCATGAGTTCAATACTGAACAGAATACGGTCCTGATCTCTGTATTGCAGGGCGTCAAAGAAGAACTTGTTCCAGGCGTTCACCGCGAGGGCGGAGCCGAGGTTCATCAAGAGAGCAAACAAAAGCGCGATGGCCATGAGCCACGCCTTCAGCGCCGTACGCCCACGCCAGAAACCTAATGACAGAATCGCGAAACGCCTTAGCAAGCGCTTCTGAATGTTAGCGGATGCGTCATGATGAACCATCGCCGCATGACAACGCACACGGCCAAGCTCGGTTCCCTGCCCCTAGGGCAATTCCACCACAAGCCCATCACGCAAAGTCACGCGCCGGTCCATGCGCGCGGCAAGCTCGAGATTATGGGTCGCAACCAGAGCCGCAAGACCAGTCGCGCGCACGATCTGCGAGAGCGCTTGAAAGACATGGTCCGCCGTTCGTGGGTCGAGGTTGCCGGTCGGCTCATCCGCAAGCAACACACGCGGGCCGTTGGCGACGGCGCGCGCGATGGCGACGCGTTGCTGCTCACCGCCGGACAGTTCCGCAGGCCTGTGGCCCATGCGCTTGCCGAGACCAAGATAGGCCAGCAGCTCCTCACTGCGTTGGCGAGCGGCAGCGCGGCCAAGCCCCGCGATCATCTGCGGCATCATGATGTTTTCGAGCGCCGTGAACTCGGGCAGGAGATGATGGAACTGATAGACGAAACCGATCTCATGGCGACGCAAAGTGGTGCGCTGCGCATCCTCCATGGCGGCGGTCGGAACGCCCGCGACATAGACTTCGCCGCCGTCAGGCTTTTCCAGAAGACCAGCCACATGCAGCAACGTGGACTTGCCAGCGCCAGAGGGCGCGATCAGCGCGACGGACTCGCCGGGCCATAGCGCCAGCTCGGCGCCGCAGAGAATATCGAGCGCGCTTTCGCCCTGCTTGTAGCTGCGCCGCACCTCATGCAGCCAGAGCGAGGGATATTCGTCAGCCCCGCTCATTCGTACCTCAGCGCTTCAACGGGATCGA
>CANGOK010000117.1 GCA_947455285.1 Beijerinckiaceae bacterium
GCTTCCGCCAGAAGCCGATGAGATCGCCCACTACCCCACCCCCATGGTTCCATCTCGCCTGCTACGCCCGAACCGACGAGGCGGATCAGCGGTGGCCGGTGAGGCCCACAAGCTCAAGGGCCGCGGACTGCCGCTCCGCTATGGCTTCGACCGAAAAGTTCTGCCCAAGCGCCGTCTCGAAAAGCTGGTGGAAATTGAGCTTCGCGTCGAGGTGCAGGAAGACGCCGCCAAGGCCAATGGCGGCGCGGTCCATGAAGACGAACTCGCGGGGCACCTTGACCGGCCCCTTTTCCTTCAAGGCCTTGTGGACGGTGAAGGCCTCCTTGCGCCCATATTTGCCAGGCTCCACCCCATCGGCGATGGTGCGCACGCGATCATCAAGCAGCGGGCCATAGATGAACCGCGCCCAGATGTTCAGCACTTCGATGAGATCCTTGCGCAGGCCCTTGAAGCCCCAGGTCTCGTAGGCGTGGACCACCTGCGCCTCGTCCCCGCGCTGCAATCCCTGATAGAGATCGACCACGCCGCCCACGAAGGAGGGGGGAAAGATACGCACGCAGCCGTAGTCGAGCAGGTTGATCCCCTCACCCTCGCCAAAGACGGTGTAATTGCCGAGATGCGGATCCCCATGGATCACGCCAAACTGGCTGAAGGGCTGCCACCAGGCCCTAAACATGGCCATGGCGATGCGGTTGCGCACCTCCTGATCGGCGGTCTTGAAGGTCAGCAGCTTGCGCCCTTCGAGCCAGTCGAGCGTCAGCAACCGCCCCGTGGACAGCTCCGGCCAATGGCCGGGGATGCGCACCTCATCGAAACCGCTGAGCATATGAGCGTAGAGCGCGGCGTGTTTCGCCTCGCGCCGATAGTCCAGCTCCTCGCGCACGCGCGCCGCGATCTCGATGGCGATCTCGCGCGTGTCGATGGCGGCGTCCATGCGCCGATGTAGGGCGAAGAGGACATCGAGCTGGGCGAGGTCTGCCTCCACTGCGGAGGCCATATCGGGATATTGCAGCTTGCAGGCGAGCGGGCGCCCATCATGGCTCACCGCGCGATGCACCTGCCCGAGCGAGGCGGCCGCCGTGGGGCGCAGATCGAAGGAGGCGAAACGGCCCTGCCATTGCGGGCCAAGCTCGGCCTGCATGCGCCGCTTGACGAAGGCCGCGCCCATAGGCGGCGCATCGGCCTGCAGTTTCTGCAGCTCCTCAGCATATTCAGGCGGCAGGACGTCGGGGATGGTGGCCAGCAGCTGGGCCACCTTCATCATTGGCCCCTTGAGATTTCCCAACGCATTGGCGAGGGCCGCAGGCAGCGTCGCGGACTCGCCCGGGCGCGACCCGCCAAGCAGGGTCGCCGCCGCAATCCGCGCCGCAACCCCGCCCACATTGGCGCCGACCCGCGCATAACGGGCGGCGCGGGCGGAAAAGCGATTGGCTTCGTCGTCTGTCATCGATTGCGACCTGTGGCGACGCGCTTGAGATAAGCACGAACCGCCGATTTACGAGCCAGAGCTCAGGTCAGACCGGGACCGTGTTCACATTATAGGTGAACAGCCATTCGTAACGCGCGGCGATGGCCTCGGCGCTCCATTCGCGGTCGATATAGGCGTCGGCCTTCACGGGGTCGCGATAGTCGGGATTGTGGAAGTGCCGCACCATGTCGTTGGCGCCCGCCACCATGCGGTTGTCGCGCTCCAGTCGCGCTGCTTCGTAGCGCTTGAGGGCGGTCGGCACATCGTCATAGGCTTCAAGGCAGCGCGCCAGCACCACGCCATCCTCCAGCGCCATGACGGCGCCCTGCGCGAGGAAGGGCAGCGTCGGGTGGCAGGCGTCGCCGAGCAGCGCCACGCGGCCATAGGCGAAGCTGCTGAGGGGATCGCGCACCAGATAGGCCCATTGCAGAAGCTTGGGGGCGGCGTCGATCATGACATGGATGTCTTCGTGCCAGCCGGCGAAATCCTCATGGCACTGTTCCCTCGTGCCCTCGACGGTCCAGGTGGGATCAGTCCATGTCTCGCGCTCGATGGTGGCGGCGAGGTTGAAGATTTCGCCATCGCGCAAGGGATAGTGAACCACATGGCCATTGGGGCCGATCCAGTTGACGGCCATGCTGGCGCGCATGCGCTCGGGCAGAGCATCGAGCGGGATCACACCGCGCCAGATCATCATGCCGGGATAGCGCGAGGGCGCATCCTTGGCGGTGAGCTGGCGCACCATGGAATTGACGCCATCGCAGCCGATGAGCGCATCGCCCTCAAAGGTGCGTCCATCCTGCAGGGTGAGAAAGACCTTGCCGTCGCGCTCCTCGAACGAGGCGCAGCGCGCGTTGAGATGCAGGACGTCCGGCCGCTGGCGCAGCACAGCGTCGCTGACGGCGGTGAGGAGATCGGGCCGATAGACCGTGAGATAGGGATAGCCGTAGCGCTCGAGCGCGGCCGGGCCGAGATCGAAGAGCTTCCAGACCTTGCCAGTGTTCCATAGGCGCACTTCCTTGCGCTCGGCGCGGCAGGACAGTTTGCGCAGGGTCTCGAAGGCGCCGATGGAATCGAGGGCACGGTTGCCATTGGGGCTGATCTGGATGCCCGCGCCCACTTCGCGCAACTCGCCCGCTTGTTCGAAAATGGCCACATCGAAGCCGCGCTGCAAAAGCGCCGCCGCCGTGGTCATGCCGCCAATGCCGCCGCCAGCGATGAGAATGCGGGGTTTCCTTGCCACCTGTGCGTCTCCTGTCGTTAGGGTTTTCCTAGCTCAGGAGAGGGCGCGGGGGCAAATGGGCGATTAGAGCGTCTCCAATTCCGCAATCATTCCCTCGATCATGTTCAGCCCGATCTGCCAGAAGCCGGGGTCACGGGCATCGAGGCCGAAGGGGGCCAAAAGTTCGGAATAATGTTTCGAGCCGCCCGCCGAGAGCATGGCGAAATATTTCTCCACGAAGCCATCCTGCGCGTTCTGATAGACCCCGTAGAGCGAGTTCACGAGGCAATCGCCGAAGGCGTAGGCGTAGACATAGAAGGGCGAGTGGACGAAGTGCGGGATATAGGCCCAGAAGGTCTCGTATCCCTCATGCAGGGTGATGGAGGGGCCAAGACTCTCGGCCTGCACGCTCATCCATAGCTGCCCGATGCGCTCCGCCGTCAGTTCGCCCTCGCGGCGCGCCTCATGCAGCTTGCGCTCGAAGGAATAGAAGGCGATCTGGCGCACCACCGTATTGATCATGTCCTCGACCTTGGCCGCGAGCATGGCCCGGCGTTGATCGGGACCGGCCTCGGCCAGGAGCGTGCGGAAGGTCAGCATCTCGCCAAAAACGCTGGCGGTCTCGGCGAGAGTCAGGGGCGTCGGCGCCATCAGCGCGCCGTTGGGCGCCGCCAGCACCTGATGCACGCCATGGCCGAGTTCGTGGGCCAGCGTCATCACATCGCGCGGCTTGCCCTGATAGTTCAGCAGCACATAGGGATGGGCCGAGGGAACCGTCGGATGGGCGAAAGCCCCCGGCGCCTTGCCCGGCCGCACGGGCGCGTCGATCCATTTCTCGTCAAAGAAGCGCCGCGCGATATCGGCCATGCGGGGCGAAAAGGCGCCATAGGCCGACAGGACGAGATGGCGCGCATCCTCCCAGTTATAGGAGCGGGTCGGAGCGTCCGGCAGCGGGGCGTTGCGGTCCCAGTGATCGAGGCTGTCCTTGCCGAACCACTTCGCCTTCAGCTTGTAATAGCGGTGCGAGAGGCGCGGATAGGCGTCCTGCACGGCCGCGACCAGCGAATCCACGACCTCGCGCTCCACGCGATTTGAAAGATGGCGTGAATCCGCCACGTCCTTGAACCCGCGCCAGCGGTCGCCGATCTCCTTGTCCTTGGCCAGAACATTGGTGATCAGCGAGAAAGTGCGCTGATTGGCGCGCAGGGTCTCAGCCAGGGCCTCGGCCGCCTGCTTGCGGACGCCCGCGTCCCTGTCCTGCATGAGGTTGAGGGTCGGCTCGAGCGTCAGCTCCTTGTCGCCGACCTTGAAACGCAGGGAAGCGATGGTCTCGTCAAACAGCCGGTTCCAGGCGCCGCGGCCGGTGATGGACTTTTCGTGGAACAGCTCCTCCACGCGATCCTCGAGCTGATAGGGCTTCTCCCGCCGCACATCCTCGATCCAGGGCCGGTAATGGGCGAGCGGCCCCTCGCCCATGGCCTTCTCGAGAAGGGCGTCGTCGATTCGGTTGAGCTCGAGCGTCAGAAAGAGGAGATCGGTGGAGGCGTTGGTGATCTTCTCCTGCGCATCGCCAAAAAATTTCGCACGCAGGGGGTCGGTGGTGTCGCCCGCGTAAATGAGCCCAGCGTAGGACATGATTCGCCCGATCAGGTCCTCCAGCCGCTCGTAGCGCTGCAGCATCTCGAAGAGGGAACGGGAGGCCTCGGGGGCGCCTGCGAGGCTCGCCAGCTTGCCCCGATAGTCCTGCGCGAAGGCCTTGGGTTCGCTCAAGGCGCGGGCGAGATCCCCCGCATATTCGGGCGATTCCATCCCCGGATAGAGATCGCCAAGGTTCCACTCGGGCAGCCCGCCGGCGACGGGAGCTGCGCCTTGGGCGGTGGCGGAACGGGCGATCAGGGCATGGCTGGGGAGGAAAGAGCGCATCGAGGGCATCCACTGCTGAGTACAGGCCCTATATCGGTCCTCCCCCCGCTCCGATCAACCGCCTGTCCAGAAAGGCGACGCTTTCGCCACAGGTCCGCCCAAAATTAATCGGCCATTTACCCTGTTTGAAGAAGATAGCCTCCGAAGCAGGTTGCTCCCTGCCGGAGAGTAAGCATCCGCATGACCTCGACCATCCTGATCGCCGATGACGACGCAATACAGCGCCGGCTCCTGGAAGCCATGGTCCGCCGATTCGGCTACCAGGCTGAACTGGTCGATGGGGGCGAGGCCGCGCTCGCCCGACTCGTCGCCGCTGATCTGCCCCGCATCGACTGCCTGATTCTCGATCTCGTCATGCCCGACCTCGACGGCATGGGCGTGCTGCTGCGGATGAAGGATCGCGGCCTCACCACGCCGGTGATCGTCCAGACGTCCCCCAACTCCATCGAGGCCTCCGTGTCCGCCATGCGGGCGGGGGCCTTTGATTTTGTTGTGAAACCCGTTGGCGCGGAGCGTCTGCAGGTCTCGATCAAGAACGCCTTGCGCCTTGAGGCGCTGGAAGAGGAAGTACGCCGCAAGGCCCGTTACGGCTCGGCGACCAATTCCTTCCGCGACATCGCCACCGCTTCCGAAAACATGAGCCGGATTTTGCGGCTATGCGAGCGCGCCGCGAAATCCAACATTCCCGTGCTGATCGAGGGCGAGGCTGGCGTCGGCAAGGAGCTCGTCGCGCGCTCCATCCATGGCGCCTCTGATCGTCGCGGCCGGGGTTTCCATACCGTAAATTGCGCAGGCCTTTCCCCGACCGAAGTCGAGTCCTGCCTCTTCGGCCATGAGAAAGGCGCCTTCCCCGGCGCCAACGAACGACAGATCGGCAAATTCGCCGAGGCCAATGGCGGCGCGCTTTTCCTTGAAAATGTCGAGGACCTCCCGCCAGCGGCTCAGATCAAGCTGCTTCGCGCCCTGCACGAGGGCGAAATCGAACCAGCGGGCGCGCGCAAGCCCATCAAGGTCGATGTGCGCATCATCACCGCGAGCAACCGCAACATGATGGAATGCGTGAAGGCCGGCGCCTTCCGCGAAGACCTTTATTATCGCCTGAATGTCTTCCCCATCACCGTGCCGCCCCTGCGTTCGCGCCCGGAAGATATTTCGGACCTCGCCCGGCGCTTCACGGCGCGGTTCGCCGCCGAACAGGGCAAGCGTCTGCGAGGCCTCTCAGCCGAAACGCTCGCCTTGCTGACCCGCTACAACTGGCCGGGCAATATCAGGCAACTTGAGAACACGATCTATCGCGCCGTCGTGCTGGCGGAGGGCGACGAGTTGACCGTCGCCGAATTCCCCCAGATCGCCGCGCGCGTCGAGGGCTTCGACGTACGCATTCCCCCCGCCCCTGCGCTCGCCGCAGCGGCTGCGCCCCAGCGGGAGATCATCCGCATCGAGGTGCGCGATCCCAACGCCATGCGCCCCCTCGACGACAGCGGCAATGTCCGCAAGCTCGAAGAAGTGGAAGCGGAAATGATCCGCTTCGCCCTGACCTATTATCGCGGACAAATGTCCGAAATGGCCCGCAGGCTCGGCATTGGTCGCTCGACCCTCTACCGCAAGATGAAGGACCTTGGCCTTCAGGATGACGAAATCTCGGCGATAGGGTCGAGTTTCGAGGCCGCCTGAGGTTTTCAGCACAGCTTGAATTTTATTCCATTTTCGCAGCAACGCGACATTTCTTTCAAAATCCAAAAGCTCCCTTTGCGGGAGGCGAAATAAAAGCGACCCAAAGTGGAAGGGCGACGTAGATGAGAGTGAATGCGCCGCAGGGCTTACTGTTGGGCCTGTCCATGAGCGCGCTCATGTTGGCGATGCAGGCGCATGCGCAGGAAGCTGATGCGCCGGCCGCGCCTCCCGTTTACGATCACAGCGCCACCCAGACGATCACTCTGCGCGAGGCGACGATTCCTCCCGCGACCTTGAATGCCGCCCCTGAAAAGATCATACCTGCGGAACAAGCGCCGCTTGTCGAAACGCCCGCACCGGCGCTGCCTTCGACCTTGAGCGCGCCTGTCGCCGCGCCTGCATCAGATGGAGCTTCAATCGCCGCAGCATTGAAGCAGGCTCTTGAAGACCTCGCCAAGGAGCCTGTGCGAACCGCAGCCATCAAGCGCGAGCGCGAAGCTATCATGGCTTTCTACGCAGCCCGTTCTTATGCGCCGCTCTGGCTTGAGAAAGCTTCGTGGACCAGCGCCGCGAAAGCTGCGCTGATGCGGCTCGAACATGCCGACGAAGATGGGCTTTCGCTGAAATCCGCAGCACTGCCTGCGTTGACCGGCGCAACGGATGGCGAGCGCGCCACGACCGAACTCGCGCTCTCCGTCGCCGTCGTGACCTATGGCCGGCAGGCGAGCGGATCGCGCATCGATCCGCAAAGCATCGACAAGCTGATCACCGAAAAGCCGGAGGTGGCGGAGCCCGGGCATATTCTGACTACGGTCGCAGCGGCGATGGATGCGGATGCGGCTCTGCGCAGCTTCAACCCCACACAATCCGGCTACATCGCGCTGCGCGAAAAGCTGGCTGAAGTACGCCGCGAAAAGCCTAAATCCATTGATCGCATCACCTCTGGCCCGACGCTGAAAGTCGGCATGAAAGACCCGCGTGTGCCGGTCATTCGCGCGCGCTTTGGCCTCGATCCGCAGCCGCTCGCTGAAAGCACTGATGCGCTTACTTACGACACCCGCGTCGCTTCAGCCGTAGCCGTCTTCCAGCGCCGCTTCGGCCTGCCCTCCAATGGTCAACTCACGCCCCGCACCATCGCCGCACTGTCAGGCGGCGATCCGGCGCGTCTTGAAGCCGAGATCATCGCCAATATGGAGCGCTGGCGCTGGCGCGCGCGTGGCGAAGCGCCCGAGCGGATCGAAGTCAACATTCCCGATTTCACGGTGCGCGTGATCCGCGACAATGCGGAATTTTATCGGTCACGCGTCATCGTGGGCAAACCCACGACCCAGACGCCTATTTTCTCGAACCGCATGCAGTTCGTCGAGGTCAATCCCTATTGGAACGTGCCCGATAGCATCATCAAGAAAGAGATGATGCCGAAACTCGCGGAAGATCCGACCTATCTGGAACGCCTTGGATATGAAGTCTCAACCGCGCCCAATGGCCGGATGGTTGTGCGTCAGCCTCCTGGTGCGAAGAATGCGCTGGGCAACATCAAGTTCATGTTCCCCAACCAGCACGCCGTCTATCTGCACGACACGCCCTCTCGCGGACTCTTCGCCAACGACACGCGCGCCTATAGCCATGGCTGCGTGCGTCTCGACCAGCCCTTCAAATTCGCGGAAGTCGTGCTTGGCGCCGAAAACGGCTGGACCGAAGAACGAGCACGCCGGCTCATCGGCGGCAAGAACCAGACAATCCATCTGCCGCGCCCAATCGACATCCACATCGGTTATTACACCGCCTTCGTAGATAACGATGGCAAGCTGCAACTGCGTGAAGACATCTATGGTTATTCACGCAAGGTGCGCGCGGCGCTGGGGCTTGAGGTCTGAACTCAGCGCTTGGGCTTGTAAGGCCCCAAATCCCTGAGGGCTGCGGCGACGAAGCTGTGGTCGATGATCTGATCGACCGTCACATCGCCCTGAATGAGCTTCATTTCCTTATAATAGCTCCAGTCCTTGCGCAGACTATCAGCGCCCACAGCCCCGTCAGGATCGACATAATGGGGAATGATGGAGCGAAGGACATCCTTGTCCTTAACCGTTGAATAGCGCGCGATGATGTCAACGACCTCTTCGGCGCCCGGCCCAGCAAGACGGGCGTCTTTCAATGCATCGACATAATCGCGAAGTCCGCGAATATATGCGCGCATGACCTTGCGCGCGACTTCGGGTCGGCTCTTGATGAAGGCGTCGCCATAGACGATGACGCCGCTCACATCGTCCTCGCGTAGTTTCGACATGGGCGTCAGGCTCGCGACCGTGCCTTGTTTGATCGCGGAACTGAGGAAGGGCTCAGGAAGAATGCTGGCGTCGAGCGCGCCGCTGGCGTAGGCGGCGACCTGCTGGGGCATGGAGAGAAGGTTCATCTCAAGATCAGTGGACTTGAGGCCTACCGAGCGCAGCGCCTCCTCGATCACTGCGGCTTCATTGGCGCCGTTGGCTGTGGTGACGAATTTGCGGCCCTTGAGGTCTTTAAGCGAACGAACTGCGCCACTGTCCCACAAGTCCTTGCGCACCACGAGCGCCTGATAGGAATACTCCCCCTTGTTGCGCGCCTTGTCCGCGACAGCGCGCATGGTGATGCCGCGCTCGAAGGCGTTGTAGGTGCCTGCATTGATCGCGCCTGAGCCGACATCGATATCGCCAGTGGCGAGTGGCGCGACCATGCGGGCGCTTGAATCAAAAACGATGAATTTCGCCTCGATCCCTTCCTGCTGGAGATAGCCCTTGGCGTCAGCGATATAAAAGCCCACATCCGCCGTGCCGCCGATATAGGCGATATTGACCTTCTCGGCCGCGCTGGCGGGAAGCGCTATAGCGCCGGCAGCGAGGCCAATGGCGATGGCGATTAAACGGAAATGTTGCATGATGTCCTCCCCGGCGCGGGCCTGTTCCGGCCCCTTTGCACTCATGATGCGCTGAAGACGTGCTCCTGTCGAGGCCGGGCGAAAAACGCGCCTTGGCGCCCGATTTTCGCGAGCCTGACTGTTTTTATTTGTACAGATTTCGACCTTCGTCTCACACCAGTGCTTCAAAAAAACGCAAGGACTCACGCCCCGTTAACCCTTCTCGGTAACACTATGCTCACCATGTTGCTTGGCTCGTCCCTCTTTGGGTCTGTCTGAGTTCACGCGAAACGCGAGTAGTCCGTTGCTGAAACTGCGTAACCCAAAGGTCCGGATCGCTGGCAAATATGCGATGACCGGCGCGCTGGCGCTTTTGGCTGCGGCGATGACGCC
>CANGOK010000118.1 GCA_947455285.1 Beijerinckiaceae bacterium
CAAGACATGATACCTGTCGGAAATTCGATCGCGTTATCGGTAAAGTCAGTCGCCACTAACGGGAAAAATGGGGCCTTGGGTTGGGGGCTCGCAAACTCTGACCTTTCGTCACGTGAAATGCTGACTTACGCCCATATCGGCGCGGCCGGGTTCCACGCAGACAAATCGGCAAGCACTCCGAGCGGCGCTTCCGGAGATGTCTCCGCCTATGATCCTTCCGCAGGGCGTAGCGCATTCCAGGACCTCCTCAACGCAAACGCTGCGGCGCAGGTGGCTTCTGAGTCGAATGGCGTTCGTAACGTCGCCAATAGTCGCGCCCTAGCAAATGGCGCCGATGGGCAGACGGGCAAAAAAGAGCCCACATGGACCGTTTCCATGGAGGGCGGCCGCTTGCAATTGTCGGTCAATCCAAACGCGCGATAGGAAGGGGCCGCGGCCCCGCTGGAGCCTGACGCCCGAGTTGGGGCGCGGCTTGGTTTTGTTCCGCGTAAGATCGTGTAATTTCAATTATATATCAATCAATTGGCGGCTTTCGCGGAACTCATTCTTCCTTACGTGAGCATAACAAAGCGTCGCCTCTGCGCCGCGCAGAAAAAACGCTTGGCCAAGGTTCCTCCCCCCTGCGATAAGGGGGTAACGATTCCAAGGAGGAACCCCCCATGACCGCCAAGCCCCCAGGACTTGAGTCCCTGCCGCAAGAGAATGTTCTCGTAAAGATCGAGGAAGGCATCGCTTGGGTGACTCTGAACCGTCCTTCCAAGCGCAACGCCTTCAACCCTGCCATCGTCTACGAGATGGTTCAGGTGATGGACGTGTTGGAGATGGAGGAGAGCGCGCGCTGCGTGGTCATTACCGGAGCCGGCGACGCCTTCTCCGCCGGGCAGGACCTCAAGGAATATTTCCGCGAGATGGATGCTGGCCATCCCATGCTGCGCGAGCGCCTTTACCGCGCCAACTCTGGCTGGCAATGGCGGCGCATGATGCATTACCCCAAGCCCACCATCGCCATGGTCAATGGCTGGTGCTTTGGCGGCGCCTTTCAGGTGCTTCTGGCCTGCGATCTCGCCGTCGCCGATGAGGACGCGACCTTCGGCCTGTCGGAAATCAATTGGGGCATCATTCCAGCCGGCATCGTGACGAAATCGGTCGCCATGGCGCTCTCGCAGCGCAAGGCGCTCTATTACATCCTCACCGGCGAGACCTTTAATGGCCGTACGGCGGAGGATATCGGCATCGTGAATTTCGCCGTGCCGAAGGACCAGCTGGTTGCGAAGACGACCGCCCTTGCGAAAAAGCTGATCGAAAAGAACCCCAACGTGCTGCGCGCCTGCAAGACGGCCTATCATTACACCCGCGAAATGTCGTGGGATGCGGCGGCTGAATATCTGGCGGCCAAGTCCGATCAGTCGAAATACATGGACCCCGAAAAGGGCGCCACCAAGGGCATGAACCAGTTCCTTGACGAGAAGTCCTATCGTCCGGGCCTCGGCGCCTATCGTCGGGATTGATCCATGAGCGACCAGCGTTCCCCGCTCGCGCGGCTTCTTCGGCCACGGTCCATCGCCGTGGTCGGGGCTTCTCCCGAGCCGCTTTCCGTCGGCAATAATGTGTTGGTGAACTTGCGGCGCTTCGCCTACGCGGGCGCGCTGCATTTCGTCAGCCGAAGCAGAACTGAGATCGATGGCACGCCCTGCGTTCCCTCGATAGACGATCTGCCGATGGGCGTGGATGCGCTGGTCCTGATTGTGCCCGCGCAGGCGGTGCAAGAATCCATCGAGGCCTGCGCCCGCAGGGGCGTCGGCGGCGTCGTCGTCTTCGCATCGGGCTTTAGTGAGCAGGACGAGGCGGGCGCTGAAGCGCAGGTGGCTTTCGCCCGCGTCGCGCGCGAGGCCAATATGGTCGTGCTCGGCCCCAACTGCATTGGTTGCGTCAACTATGCCGACGGCGTGCCGCTCACCTTCGAGCCAGTGGAGTCTCATCCGACGAAAGGCCCCGGTGTCTGCGTCGTCGCGCAGAGCGGCGCCATGCAGGGCAATATCCGCTACGCCCTTATGGGACGCGGCGTGCCGGTGGCGCAGTCGATCTCGACTGGAAATGAGGCCGTGCTGAGCGCGGAGGATTATCTTGATCTTCTGATCGACGATCCCTCCATCACCGCCTTCTCCCTCTTCGTCGAGCAGATCCGCAATCCCCAGCGATTCCTCGCGCTCGCTGCGCGCGCTCGCGTCGCGCAAAAGCCCATCGTCTTGTTGCATCCCGGCCAGAGCATGCGCGCGCGCGAGGCGGCGAAATCTCATACCGGTGCGCTCGCTGGCGATCATGCGATCATGCGCGCTTGCGTGGAGCGGGAGGGCGTCATCGTCGTTGGCGGCCTTGATGAACTCTTCGATGTGACGACCCTTGTCACGCGCTATCCCAAGCCCGTGACCGGTGGTGTGGGCGTGCTCAGCAATTCGGGCGCCCTGCGCGGCTTCTCGCTCGATTTCTGCGAAGAGATAGGGCTCGACCTGCCTGAGCTGTCTCAAAGCGCATACGACGCATTGCGCGCGGTGCTTCCCTCTTTCGCAGCCATCGACAATCCACTCGATATTACTGCGGCTGGCATGCAGAAGCCCAGCCTCTTTGGCGAGAGCGCCGCGGCGCTGCTGGACGATCCCCGCGTAGGCTTTTTGCTTGTGGCGGCCATGGGTGGAGGCAAGCCCCAGCAGCTCAACAAATGGTGGGCCATGCGCCCTGTGCTCGAAGCGACTTCGAAGCCCGTGGCTGTGGTTTACATGGGCGATGACTATCCGCTCGATGCGCAATTCATGGAAGAAATCCGCGAAAGCGGCATCCCCTTCTTCCGCTCGCCCGACCGCGCCTTGCGCGCACTGGCGCGCCTCTCGGCTCATGGCCGTGCGCAGCCGCAGTCAGGCGAGGCCGTGCCGCCCCTCAAGCCACTTGATATTGACACGCATGGATCCGTGGCTGAGTGGCGCGGCAAGGAGATCTTCAATGCGCTCGGTGTGAAGACCCCGCAAGGTGGCTTGGCCCGGAACATTGATGAGGCCTGCGTCATCGCCACGCGCATCGGTTATCCTGTCGTCATCAAGGCGCAGGCCGATGCGCTGGCGCACAAGAGTGAGGCAGGCGGCGTGATCGTCGGTGTGGCTGACAAGACGGCGCTGGTTGAGGCGCATGCCCGGCTTCTCGCCAATGTCCGCGCCTATGATGGGGCCTTGCAGCTCGATGGCGTGCTGGTCGAATCTATGGCCCCGCGTGGTGGGCTCGAAATGATCGTCGGCGCCCGTCGCGATCCGCTTTGGGGGCCTGTGATAGTGGTCGGCCTTGGCGGCGTCTGGACTGAGGCTTTGCATGATGCCGTTCTTCTGCCCGCACAGGCCAGCAAGGCGGAGATCATCGCCAAGCTTGGCGAGCTCAAGGGCGCAGCGCTTCTTGGCGGACTGCGTGGCGCCGCCCCGCGCGATGTGGATGCGTTGGCGAATATCGCAGCTTCCATCGGCGCATTGATGCAGGCTGATCCGCGTATCGCCGAGATCGACGTGAACCCGGTCAATGTCTATGCGCAGGGCGAGGGCGCGCTGGCGCTCGATGCGCTCATCGTGATGAGTTGAGGCGGTCATGAACTTCGACTTCACCGAAGAACAGGAGATGCTGCGCGAGAGCGTCATCAAGCTCATGGCCCGCCATGCGCCGCCGGAAGCCGTGCGCAGATGGGATGGCGACCGCAGCTTTCCCGAGGACCTCTATCAGGCATGGGTCGAGGCGGGGCTTCTGCGCCTGCCTTTCCCCGCAGAGGTCGGCGGCCTTGGCGGCGATGCGCTTGATCTTGCGCTCGTCATCTATGAGCTTTCGCGCGTCTCGACTGACCTCACCATGGCTTTTGCAGGAAGCGTGTTTTGCGGCCTCAATGTTCTTCGCAAGGGTACGGATGAGCAGCGCGCCTATTGGCTGCCTCGTCTCCTCGACGGGAAAGTCAAATTCGCCATCGGCATTTCTGAGCCTGATGCGGGCTCGGATGTCGGCAATATCCGCACTATGGCGGTGCGAGATGGCGATCGTTATATCGTCAATGGACAGAAACTCTGGACCACGGGCGCCGGGCTGAAGAACAGCGTCATCTGCGCCTATGTGAAGACTGATAAGACCGCGCATTACCGCAAGGGGATCACCCATCTCCTCATCGATAATGACGCGCCTGGCGTCGAGCTTCGCAAGCTGGGCATGCTCGGTCGGCGCACGGTCGGCACCTATGAGGTCTTCTTGCGCGATGTGCCCGTTGATGCTGATCGTGTCATTGGCGGCGAGGGCGGTGGTTGGGATTGCCTGATGGGCGGGCTGCAATATGAACGCGCCGTCTCGGCCGCAGGCAATTGCGGCGGCGCGCAGGCGGTGCTGGATCTCGCCGTGAAATACGCAGGCGAGCGCGTACAGTTCGGACAGCCGATCGGTTCGTTTCAGGCGATCGGCCATATGCTCGCGGACATGCAGAGCGAGCTGGAAGCGGGAAAGCTTTTGATGTGGCGCGCCGCATGGCTTGCAGCGCAACAGCGTGATGCGCTGCGCGAGATCACACAGGCCAAGCTCTATACGTCGGAGATGTACGCCCGGCATGCCAATATGGGCGTGCAGATCATGGGTGGTTACGGTCTGAACGAAGAGTTCGACATGCAGCGGTATTTCCGTGATTCCCGCTCATCGACCATCGCTGCGGGAACATCGCAAACGCAGCGCAATCTGCTTGCGGGCCTCATGGGAATGAAGGCGCGCTGAGTTCAGGTGCAGGCGAAGCCGCGTGCGCCCGACATGGAGTCCAATGTTGTCTTCAGGTCGCGCATAAGCAGGGCGAGATCCTGAGCCTGCAACTGCGCGCCATCCAGCGTTGCAAGCCAGTCGCCGAAGTCCGCGGCGCGCGTGATCGCCTGCGCGACGAAGGTGGCGAGGTTGGTTTCGCCGCCGCTGCGGTATTTGTCTTCAAGATAGGTTAGCAGATCCAGCGCGATGGCGGCTGGATCGATGGGGACGTGAAAGCCGCCAGCGCACATGCAGCCGCCAAGGGAGGCGGAAAAGAGGTCAGCGCTAGCCCACAGACGCGCCAGTGCTGCGCCTGACAGACGCTCATCGACTGGGGCGATTGTGGGGGCTTTAAGCCCAGGTCGCTTTCTTGACGCACGCAAGTTCATGGGGCAAGAATTGCGCGGTTTTGCGCAAAAGCGCAATACGCGCGTGTGGTCTCCACCGCCTGATTGAAAGCGCCGCCGAAATCAGGGCGCGCTACATACAGCGAGGAGGAATGCGTGCCTGATCTCATCTCTCGATTGTTGCGTGAATGACAAAAAAATCAAAACCCGCCGCAGGCTCCGCCACCCGCCACCCGCTCCGTCCATCGCTCAGGCTGGCTTCAGACATTGGCGGCACGTTCACGGACGTGGCCGCATTTGACGCTCGTTCGCGCAAATTGTTGCTCGGCAAAACCCTGTCGACGCCCTCACATCTTGTCGAGGGCATCAATACGGGCGTTGCGCAGGCGGGCGCTGAAGTCGCCGAGGCCTCGCTCTTTCTGCATGGCTCCACCATCGCCATCAACACCATGCTGGAGCGCACCGGCGCCCGCTCAGCGCTGATCACGACCGAAGGCTTCCGCGACGTTTACGAGATCGGCCGCATCAATCGACCGGACGCCTACAATCTCTATTTCCGCAAACATGATCCCCTCGTGCGCCGCTCCATGCGTTTTGAAGTGCGCGAGCGCATGACGGCGGAAGGCGATGTCCATGTGCCGCTTGACGAAGCCGGCGTGCGCGACGTCTGCGCGAAGCTGCGTGGTCTTGATGTCGAGGCCGTGGCGATCATGTTCCTTCATTCCTATCGCAACCCTGCCCATGAGCAGCGCGTGAAGGAGATCGTGACAGAAGAGCTTCCGGGCGTCTTCGTCAGCGCCTCTCACGAATTGTCGCAGGAATATCGCGAGTTCGAGCGCTGCTCAACGGTGGTGGCCAACGCCTTCGTGGGGCCTCGGGTCCGCGATTATATAACAGAGATCGATGACCATCTCGCCAGGGAAAAGTTCGACGGCGCCTTCATGCTGGTGCAGTCGACAGGCGGTCTTTACGAATCCGCGCAGGCCAAAGAGCAGTGCATCCGCATGCTCGAGTCAGGCCCGGCGGCTGGCGTAATCGGCGCGCAGGCGCTTTGCACAGCCATGGGCGCGCAGGAGGCCATCGCCTTCGATATGGGCGGCACGACCGCCAAGGCGGGGGTGATCTACAAGGGGCAGGCGCTCACCAATAGCGTCGCGCTCATCGGCGGTTATGATCGCGCGCTGCCAGTGCAGACGTCGATGATCGATATTTTCGAAGTCGGCACCGGCGGCGGCAGCATCGCCTGGCTCGATGAAGGCCATGCTCTTCATGTGGGGCCGCGCAGCGCTGGCGCAGAACCCGGCCCGGCCTGCTATGGCCGCGGCGGCGAGCAACCCACCGTCACCGACGCCAACCTTGTGCTCGGGCGTCTGGCCGCCAACCGTTTTCTTGGCGGCACGATGCAGCTTGATGTCGAGGCGGCGCGCAAGGCCATCGAGACCAAGATCGCGAAGCCGCTTGGCCTTGATGTCATCGAGGCGGCCAAGGGCATCCTGCGGATCGCCGCCACCGCCATGTCATGGGCGGTGAAGACTGTGACGACCGAGCGCGGTCTGGACGCCGCCTCTTTCCCGCTTATCGCCTATGGCGGCGCGGGGCCTTTGCACGCCTCCGCCATCGCGCGCGAGATCGGCATGGGCCGTGTGATCGTGCCGCGTGCGCCGGGCCATTTCTGCGCTTTCGGCATGCTGTTCTCGGACCTTCGCTATGACTATGTCCGCACCTGGCCAGCGCGTCTCGCCACGCTTTCCTTCGCCGACATGGATGCGATCTACGGCGATCTGATTGCGCAGGGCCGCGCGGCGCTGGAGCGTGGCGGCGCGGGCTCCCTTAAGGTCAACACCGTGCTTTGGGCTGACATGCGTTATGTCGGTCAGGAACATGCTGTGACCATCGAACTGCCTCCCGCTCTGTTGCGCAAGCAGGACCGGCAGGGCGTCAAGCAGCGTTTCGACGTCGAACATCAGTTGCGCTATGGCACCTGCGCGCCCAAGGAGGCGGCGGAGATCGTCAGTCTGCGCGTGACGGTGAGCGGGGTGATGAAGAAGCCTCCGTTGGAGGAGATCACGCGTGGTACGCGCAATCCTCCAGCCGCCGCCAGCGCCGGTCAGCGCCTTGTGCATTTCGATGGCCGCAAGACGGCCATGCGCACGCCTGTCTTTGCACGCGACGCTCTGCGGGCGGGCAATAAAATCATTGGCCCCGCGCTGATCGAGGAACATGCTTCGACCACTGTCGTCTGGCCTGGCGATGTTCTCAGCGTCGATACTTTCGGCAATCTCGTGATCGAGATTGGCAATGCTCCCACCAAGATCGGAAGGAACCGCTGATGTCCTCGCGCAAATCTGCGGCGGCGAGCACGTCCGCCAAAAAGACTACGGCCAAGAAATCCGCAAAGCGACCTGCAAAGAAAGTGTCGAAAGCTTCAGCGCAAAAGCGCCGCTTCGCTGCCTCTGATCCGGTGTTGACGGAAATCATCCGTAATGGCGTTCTCGCCGTTACGGAGGAGATGAAATCGAACTTGATGCGCACCGCCTATAATATGATCATCTATGAGGCGCTGGACTTCACGGTTGGTCTGTTCACGGCGGAAGGCGACACAATTTCCATCGGCCTCGGCCTGCCCATGTTCATTCGTGGCATGTCGGAGACTGTGCGCGCCAAGATCCGTCATTTCGGCCGCGACAATATCAACCCCGGCGATATTTTCGTCACCAATGACGCCTATCTCACAGGCAGCCACCTCAACCATTTCACCTTCAGTCAGCCGATCTTCTTTGAAGGCGAGCTTTGCGCTTTCGCCTGCTGCATGGCCCATTGGCCTGACGTTGGCGGGACGCTCGGCGGTGTCACCACGGATATTTATTCCGAAGGCATCCAGATCCCCATCGTGAAGTATCAGCGTGAAGGCGTGGTCAACGACGATATCGTCGAGATCATCCGCATGAATGTGCGCGATCCCGATCGCGCCATGGGCGATCTGCGTGCGCAGATCACCGCCGTCACGACTGGCGAGCGTCGCTTTGGCGAATTGCTTGCGCGCTATGGCCGCGTGGAGACCTTGTCCGCAATCCGCCATATCATGCAGCAGTCCGAGCGCGCGGCCAGAGCCCGGACCCGTGACATTCCCGATGGCGTCTATGAAGCCACCTCCTATATGGATGACGATGGCGTCGACATTGGCAAGCGCGTTCCGATCAAGGTGAAGGTCATCGTGTCCGGCGAGGACATGACGATTGATCTTTCGGAAGTGGCGCGGCAGGTCCGGGGCTTCTACAATTCGGGCGAAACGACGGGCTACGCCTGTGCGCAGGTGGCCTATAAATGCGTCACTTCCCCGACCGATTATCCCATCAATGAAGGCAGCTTCCGTTCGCTGAAGGTGGTGCTGGCGCCCGGCACCATCGTCAGCGCCGTCAAGCCCGCCGCCATGCGCTGGTGGATGACCTTCCCCATGACGATCGTGGATACGATATTCAAGGCGCTGGAGGCCGCGATACCCGACCGCGTCATCGCAGGCCACCATGCTGATCTTCTCAGTGTGCGCGTGCATGGCGTGGCGCCGAAAACTGGCTCGTTCTTCATGGGCAGCTTCGGCCCGCTGGGCGGTGGCTGGGGCGCAAAGATGACCGAGGACGGCATGAGCGCTACGGTCTGCCTCAACGATGGCGACACCCATAACAGCCCCGTGGAATCGCTTGAATCGAAATATCCGCTGTTCATTGAAACGCTGGCCCTTCGTGACGGATCTGGCGGCGCCGGCAAGTTCCGCGGCGGTCTTGGCATCGAGCGAAAGGTGGTCGCCCGCGTGCCGATGACATTGAATGCGCAGGTTGACCGGATGCATTGCGCGCCCTGGGGGCTTGCAGGCGGGCTCGATGGTTTTGGCAATGAAGTGACGGTTGAGCTTGATGGCCGCGAGGTTATCGATGCGCCCAACGCCAAGGTCTTCATGCAGCGCCTTGCACCGAAGGAAGGCTTTTACGCTCGTTCCGGCGGGGGAGGGGGCTTTGGCTCGCCGCTCGAACGTGACCCTGCGCGGGTGGCCTTCGATGTCGTGGAAGGCTATGTCACCGCCCAAAGCGCCCATGATGATTATGGCGTCGTTCTGACGACGGACGGGCGTGTGGATCAGGCGGCGACCGATGCGCTGCGCGAGGCGAAAGCCAAGGGATGAATGCGATGTCATTAAGAACGGCTCTGGCTACCTTGGCGCTTGTCGCAGGAGTTGGCGGCGCCGCCGCTGATCCGGTGGAGGATTTCTACAAGGGTAAGCAGATTCAGCTGATCATCGGCGTTGGCGAGGGCGGGGGCTATGACCTCAGCGCCCGTCTCGCCGCCATGCATCTTGCGAAATTCATCCCCGGCAATCCAACCATCGTGCCGCGCAACATGCCGGCGGCCGGCAGCATCGCTGCGGC
>CANGOK010000119.1 GCA_947455285.1 Beijerinckiaceae bacterium
ATATGATGCAGCGCGTCGACCAGCGCAGAATAGACCGAAATCGCCAGCATGAGCGGAGGCTCGCCCACGGCCTTTGAACGATGGATAGCGTCGGCCCGGTTCGGCTCGTCATGCAGCGCCACGCGAAAATCCTTCGGCGCATCGGAGGCGACGGGGATTTTATAGGTCGAGGGCGCGTGGGTCATGAGCCGGCCCTTGGCGTCGAAAACGAGCTCCTCGGTGGTCAGCCAGCCCATGCCCTGAATGAAGCCGCCCTCGATCTGGCCGATGTCGAGCGCCGGGTTCAGCGAGCGGCCCGCGTCGTGAAGAATGTCGACCCGCAGGACCTTATTCTCGCCGGTCATGATGTCGATGGCGACTTCGGCGCAAGCGGCGCCATAGGCATAGTAGAGGAAGGGCCTACCATTGCGCGCCGCCCGGTCCCAATGGATTTCGGGCGTTTTATAGAAGCCCGCATGGGAGAGCTGCACGCGGCCCTGCCGACATTTCTTCGCAAGTTCGGCGAAGGGCATGGTCACATCGCCAATTGTGACTTCGCCATTGCGGAACTTCACTGCATCCGGATCGACCCCATGACTCTGCGCCGCAAAGTCGATCATGCGGCGCTTGATCTCGCGTGCCGCTGCCTGTGCGGCCATGCCATTGAGGTCGGAGCCGGAGCTTGCCGCCGTCGGGGAGGCGTTGGGGACCTTGGCGGTGTTGGTGGCTGTGATGCGCACACGATCGAGCGGGACACCAAATTCCTCGGCCACCACCTGCGCCACCTTGGTGAAGAGCCCCTGGCCCATCTCGGTGCCGCCGTGGTTCAGGTGGATGGAGCCATCCTGATAGACATGCACAAGCGCGCCGGCCTGATTAAGGTGCTGCAGGGTGAAGGAGATGCCGAACTGGACAGGCGTCAGCGCGATGCCGCGCTTGATGATCGGGCTCGTCTCGTTCCAGGCCGCGATCTGCGCGCGGCGCGCGCGGTAGTTGCTTGAGGCCTCAAGCTTGTCGATCAGGCTGGTCAGCACATCGGGATCTTCGACGGTCTGCCCATAGGGGGTGACGTCAGTTCCCTTGCGATACAGATTGGCCTTGCGCACATCGAGCGGATCGAGGCCCGTGGCGTGGGCTATGGCGTCCATGACCCGCTCGATCGCCAACATGCCCTGCGGCCCGCCAAAGCCGCGGAAGGCCGTGGCGGAGACGGTGTTGGTGAAAAGACGTCTTGTCAGAATGTTCGTCGCAGGCAGGTGATAAGCGTTGGCCGCGTGGAACATGGCGCGGTCCACGACGCCGGGCGACAGGTCCACCGAACAGCCGCAGCGGGCGTTCAGTGCGACGTCATAAGCGGCGATCTCGCCCTTTTCGTTGAAGCCCACCTTCCAGTCGGCGCGGAAGTCGTGACGCTTGCCGGTGATGACGAAGTCATCGTCGCGGTCGAGCCGCAGCTTGCAGGGTCGGCCTGTCCTGAAGGCCGCCAGCGCCGCCAGCGCGCCGGTCTGGGCGGCCTGCGATTCCTTGCCGCCAAAGGCGCCGCCCATCCGGCGGGTCTCGACGGTGACGAGAGCGTTGGGAAGGCCGAGCACGCCCGCCACCACATTCTGCAGCTCGGTCGGATCCTGCGTCGAGGAATGGACGAGCATCTCCCCGGCCTCGCCGGGAATGGCGAAGGCGGCCTGACCTTCGAGATAGAAATGTTCCTGTCCGCCAATGCGAAGAACGCCCTCGATCTGGCGAGGCGCCTGCGTCATGGCGGCGGTTGGATCACCAACCCGGAAGTCATAATCGGGCAGCATTTTCACGTCAGCCGCCAGCGCATCCTCGATGGTGAGGATCGGAGTCTCCTCGGCGATCTCCACCTTCGCCAGCCGCGCGGCGCGGCGGGCGGCGTCACGGGTTTGGGCGACGACGACGAAGATCACCTGACCGCGAAACACGACCGCGCCGTCGGCGATCAGTGGGTCATCGTCGAAATGGGAGGTGTTGTTGCGGGCGGGCACGTCGGCAGGGGTCAGCACTGCGACCACGCCCGGCGCCGCGCGCACGGGGTCAAGATCAAGGCTCTTTATGCGGCCGCGCGTGGCGGGCGAGAGACCGGGCGCCACATGCAGCGTGCCATGGGGCTCAAGGATATCGTCGATATAGGCGGCGGCGCCGCGCACATGGAGCGGCGCGGAATCGTGGCGTACGGAGTGGTTCACAACGGCCAGCGCCTCGCCGCCCTGCGCGGCGAAAGAGCCTGCTTCATTCGGCGGCATGAGGAACCTCGAAATTTGTGATGCGTGTAATTTCCTGCGGAATGCCAGCAATTTCCATCAATGTTTTCAAAAACAGGTTTCGCGCGATCAAGCTGCGGTATCCCGCCGTAGCGCGTGCGTCGTCGATGGGTGCGTAGTCCTGCGTGATGGCGGTCAGAGCTTGAGCCCATGTGCCGGGTGCGTCGAGATCGATGCCGATGGCCGCGACTTCCGCCTGCGGCGCCCGCGAGGGCGTGCCCGCCATGCCGCCGAAGGCGATGCGCGCGAAGATCACATGCCTGCCCGCAAGCCCGATATGAAAGGCGCCGAGGACAGCTGAAATATCTTCGTCGAAGCGCTTGCTGACCTTGAAGGCGCGGAACTCGCGATCAAGCGCCGGGCGAGGAATGATGATGCGCCGCAGATATTCTCCCGGCCGTCGGTCCTGCTGCTTGTAGGCGATGAAAAAGGCTTCGAGGGGCAGGCGCCGCAACTCGCTCCCGCGCCGCAGTTCGATCTCGGCGCCAAGCGCGATCAGACAGGGCGCCAGGTCGCCGATGGGCGAGCCATTGGCGAGGCTGCCGCCGACCGTTCCCGAAGCGCGCACCTGCGTCGAGCCGAAGCGCCGCATGATCTCTGCGAAGTCAGGATGGATGGACACCAGCGGGTCGATGGCGTCGGCGAGGGTCACGCCTGCGCCCAGCGACAGAGTCTTGTCGCCGGATTCTATGGCTGTGAATGCGCTGCGCAATCTGCCGAGCCAGATGATCTTTGGCGGGGTCTGGAGCGCCTTGGTGATCCACAGGCCCACATCGGTCGAGCCTGAAAGCAGCAGGGCGTCGGGATGTTCCTGATAAAGCGCGGCGAGCGAATCCTCACTCGCAGGCGCGGCGAAGAATTGCGACGTCGTTCCAACGAAAACATCGGCGCCGTCATCCAGCGCGGAGAGGGCCGTCATGCGCGGGGCGCGCGTTGCGGCGAAACGATCCTGCGAAGGGCCGGCGCAGGATTCAATCGCAGCGTCGACGATGGGACGATAGCCGGTGCAGCGGCAGAGATTGCCGGCGAGCGCAGCATCGACTTCGGGGCGCTCAACGGGACCCCGCGCATTCTGGTGCAGGGCGAAAAGGCTCATCACGACGCCGGGCGTGCAGAAGCCGCATTGCGAACCGTGATGGGTGACCATGGCCTCCTGAATGGGGTGAAGCTTCTCCCCTTCGGCCAGATCCTCGATGGTCAGTATTTCAGCGCCGTCAACCTGACCCAGCAGCAAGATGCAGGCGTTGACAGGGCGTTGATCGAGCTTGCCGTCGCGGGCTCGCGCCAGAACGACGGTGCAGGCTCCGCAGTCTCCCTCACCACAACCCTCCTTGGTGCCGGTGGCGTGGGCGTTGAGGCGCAGCCAGTCGAGCAGGGTGGCGTGGGGAGAGAATCCTGCGAGGTCGACCCGCGAACCCCGGAAGATGAAGCTGATATGATCTCGTTTCATTTCTGGGACCCGCAGGCTGATTGTCGCTTACTTGGGCAGCTTGTCGTCCACGCCCTTCACGTACCAGTTCATGCTGGTGATCTGCTTGTCTGTGAGGGCCTTGCCGTCCTTGCACTCGACCGCCTTGCCGTCCTGGTCGAGGACCGGGCACTTGAAGGGGTTGAGCTTCTTGGCCTTGATGGCGGCGAAGGTCTCTTCGGCCATCTTCTTCACGTCGTCAGGCATGTTGGTGAAGGGCGCCATGTGGACCATGTCGGCGTCCATGCCGCCGAAGGTGTCCTTGGACTTCCAGGTGCCGTTCAGCACTGCCTTGGTGCGTTCGATATAGTAGCTCGACCAATCGTCGACGATGGCGCTCATCTGCGCCTTGGGGGCGAAGCGGAACTGGTCGGAAGCCTGACCGAAGCCGAGCTTGCCAGCCTTTTCAGCCTCCTGCAGCGGCGCTGCTGAATCCGTGTGCTGAGAGATGATGTCCGCGCCCTGGGCGAGCAGGGCCTTGGCGGCGTCAGCTTCCTTGCCCGGGTCGAACCAGGTGTTGGCCCAGACGATCTTCACCTTCACATTGGGGTTGACCGACTGCGCGCCCAGCATGAAGGCGTTGATGCCAGCCACCACTTCCGGGATCGGGAAGGAGGCGACATAACCAATCGTGTTGGTCTTCGTCATCTTGCCCGCGATCTGGCCGATCACGTAGCGGCCTTCGTGAAACTTCGCCGTATAGGTCGAGACGTTTTCGGCGCGCTTGTAGCCGGTCGCGTGTTCGAACTTCACGCCGGGGAACTTCTTCGCCACGCGAAGGGTCGGCTCCATGTAGCCGAAAGAGGTGGTGAAGATCAGCTTGTGGCCGGAGCGGGCGAGCTGTTCGATCGAACGATCGCTGTCGTTCTCCGGCACGTTCTCAAGGAAGGTCGTCTCGACCTTGTCGCCGAGCGCCTTCTGCATGGCGATGCGGCCCTGATCATGCTGATAGGAATAGCCGAAGTCGCCCACGGGGCCGACATAGACGAAGCCGACCTTGAGTTTTTCAGCGGCGAAGGCCGAGGTGGCGGCCGCGAAGGCGACAGCCGAAATCAAGGCCAATTTGAACGAGGTTTTCTTCATTTACTTTCCCTTTCCGGACAGAAATCCCTGACTTGGACTCTACCATTCACATTGCAGGCTTCACTCACATGCAATTCGCTTACCGGGGCGCGATGAAGGCCTGCCCGAGGGCGGCCGGCGCAGTGGCGTTTTTACGCGCACCCGAACTTAGAAGGACAAGAGCGACTATAGTCGCGAGATAGGGGACTGCCGAGAGCAATTGTCCCGGCAGGCCGATGGATGCGGCCTGTGCATGCAATTGCAGCATTGTCGCTCCACCAAAGAGCAGGGCGCCCAAAACGACGCGCCACGGCTTCCAAGAGGCGAAGACCACCAGCGCCAGCGCGATCCAGCCGCGCCCGGCGGTCATGCCTGGGGACCAGAACGGCGTATAGGCGAGGGTGAGATAGGCCCCAGCAAGGCCGGCGCAGGCGCCGCCGAAAAGAGCCGCCAGAAAGCGCGTGCGTCGAACCGGTAGGCCGAGCGCATGGGCGGACTGATGGTTGTCGCCGGTCGCCCGCAGCGCGAGGCCCGTGCGCGAGCGCGACAGGAACCACGCGGCGCCCGCTACAAGGCCAAAGGCGATGTAGACGAAGATGTCCTCGCCGAAAAAGAGCTGCCCGACATAGGGCAGATCGGAAAGGCCGGGGATATGGACATGGCCGGGCCTGTCGCGCTTCAAGCCAACGAATCCGGCGCCCAGAAGGCCAGAAAGGCCCGTGCCGAAGATGGTCAGCGCAAGGCCCGCCGCCACCTGATTGATGGCGAAGCCGATGGTGAGCAGGCCGAACAGGGCCGCCATCGCAACACCCGCAAGCATTCCGCAGATGGCGCCGAGCGTCGTCGACCCCGTCAAATAGGCGCCTGCGAAGGCCAAGGCCGCGCCCATGATCATCATGCCCTCGACGCCGAGGTTCAGGACGCCAGCGCGCTCGGTCACCAATTCGCCAATGGCGGCGAGAATAAGCGGCGTCGCCGCAGTCACAACGGTCATCAGGACGAGCTGAAAAATTTCGGAGGTCATCGGGCCGCTCCAAAATTCAGCCGGACGCGATAGCGCGTGGCGGTGTCGGCGATCAGGACGCACATGAGCAGGACGCCCTGAAAGGCGCGGGTCATGTCGCTGTTCAGGGACAACTCCACCTGCGCCGCCTCGCCACCGATATAAGTCAACGCCAGAACCAGAGCCGCCACAAGGATTCCAATGGGCGACAAGCGTCCAAGAAAGGCGACGATGATGGCGGTGAAGCCGTAGCCTGGTGAAATTTTCGGCGTGAGTTGTCCAATTTGGCCAGCGACTTCGACGATGCCGGCGAGACCCGCCAGACCGCCGGAGATAGCGAACACCATCAGGGTCAGCTTACGGTCGTCAAAACCCGCGAAACGGGCCGCGCGCGGCGCCTCGCCAGCCAGTCGGACCTCAAAGCCGAAGAGGGTTCGTGCGAGGACAAAGGCGCCGATCAGGGCGACGATGAGCGCCAGCAACACACCCGCATGCAAACGCTCCCCTTCGGCGAGGAAGGGCAGGCGCGCGATGTCGTCGAAGACTACGCTTTGGGGGAAGTTGAAGCCGTCCGGGTCTTTGAATGGGCCGCGCACGAGCCAGTCGAGACCCAGCTCCGCCACATAGACCAGCATGAGGCTGGTTAGAATTTCCGAGGCGCCGAGCCAGACCCGCAGAAGGGCTGGGATCAAGGCATAGATCGCGCCGCCGATGACGCCCAGCGCCAGCATGGTCGGCAAGATCCACCAGCCACCGATGACGCCCTGATAAGCTTCGTCATGGGTGAGGATGCCGAGCCAGCCGCCTAGCACGCCGCCCAGAATGAATTGACCTTCGGCGCCAATGTTCCACAGATTGGCCCGGTAACAGAAGCTCAATCCGACAGCGATCAGCACCAGCGGACAGGCTTTCACCGCCAGCTCCTGCAGCGACCAGCCTTCGAGCAGCGGATTGATGAAATAGACCTGGAAAGCCAGGGCCGGGGATTTTCCCAAAAGCCAGATGACTATGCCGCCAATGAGGATGGCGCCGGCCAGCGCAACGATGGGCGCCCCAAGGTCGAGAGCTAGAGACCGATTGAGCCGCGGTTCGAGATCAATGCGCATGGGCGCTTTCTCCATGCCCATCGCCGGTCATCAGCAGGCCGATTTCTTCACGGGTGACGTTGCGGGCGTCGCGGGGATCAGACAGCCGCCCCTCGTGCATCACCGCGATCCGGTCGCAGGTTTCGAACAATTCGTCGAGATCCTGACTGATCAGAAGGACGCTCGCGCCGCGCGCAGCGAGGTCGACCAGCGCCTGACGAATGGTGGCGGCGGCGGCGGCGTCCACGCCCCAAGTCGGCTGGTTGATGACCAGGACCTTGGGTTCGCTAAGGATCTCGCGTCCCACCACGAACTTCTGCAGATTGCCGCCTGACAGGGTGCGAGCCGCCGGGTCCGGCCCCGCCTTGCGCACGTCGAAGGTCTTGATGACCTCCTGCGCCAGCGCGCGCGCCTTGTCGAAATTGATGAGGCCTCGAGATGTCAGACCGGCGCCAGCGTGGCGCGACAGGATGAGGTTTTCGGTGAGAGAGAAATCTCCCGCCGCCGCATGGCCGTTGCGCTCTTCGGGAACGAAGGCGGCGCCAAGTCCGCGTCGCGCCGTGATGTCCCTCAAGCCAACCGAAACGCCATCGAGCAAGATCGTGTAATTGGACTCGGCGAGGCGTTCGCCCGAAACAGCTTCAAAGAGTTCGGACTGGCCATTGCCCGCGACGCCCGCAATGCCGAACACTTCGCCGCCCCGCAGCCGCAGCGACACGCCATCGAGGTCGACGCCATGGATTTCCTGCGAGGGCAGGGACAGATTGTCGAGGGTCAGGCGCTCGCCGCCGAAGGCTCGGGTAGAGGGGGCCTGAATGTCATTGATGGCGGAGCCGACCATGAGCGCCGCGAGAGATCGCGAGCTTTCCTGACGCGGATCGCAGCTGCCGACCTTGCGGCCGAGGCGCAGGATGGTGGCGGTCTCGCAGAGGCGCCGGACCTCTTCGAGCTTGTGCGAAATGTAAAGCAGCGCCCTGCCTTCCGCCTTCAGTCGGTCGAGGGTCTCGAAGAGGGCGAAGGCTTCCTGCGGGGTGAGCACGGAGGTCGGCTCATCGAGGATGATCAGCCGCGGGTCCTGCAAGAGGCAGCGCGCGATTTCGATGCGCTGGCGCTCGCCCGCCGAAAGCGACCAGACTTCACGGTCCGGATCAAGCGGCATGCGATAGCGTTCCGCCACTTCAAGGATGCGCCCGCGCAAGGCGGAGATGGGCGCATCGCCCGGCAGGACGAGGGCGATGTTTTCGGCGACGGTGAGATTGTCGAAGAGCGAGAAGTGCTGGAACACCATGCCCACGCCCTGCGCGCGGGCCTCCTGCGGGCCATTGAGGCGCATGGGTTTGCCGCGAAACAGAATTTCGCCTTCGGTCGGCTCCAGCAATCCATAGATGATCTTGACCAGGGTGGACTTGCCCGCGCCGTTCTCACCGATCAGCGCGTGGGCCTCGCCTTCATGAATATCGAGGCTGATGTCGTCATTGGCGGTGAAGGAACCGAAACGCTTCACGATCCCGCGCATCGACAGCAACGGCGTCGCCCGTGTCTCCTGCTGTGCGATCATGAAATCTTGCGCCCCCCGGCGAACTCGTAAACGTCCTAATGTCATGCCTAAGCTTGATTGGAGTCAAGCGCGGATGATAGGCGCAGGCGCCTTTATTCGCGTCAGGTGCGAGATAGCAGGGGATAAAAAAATCCGGGCGTTCGCACGCCCGGATCGAAACCTTGTCGGTGGGGAGGAGACGCGAGGCCGCCTCCCGTCCAAATCAGCAGGAATAGTACATGTCGAACTCGACGGGGTGAGGCGTCATTTCGAAACGCATCACGTCCTGCATCTTCAGCTCGATGTAGCTGTCGATGAAGTCGTCGTTGAAGACGCCACCAGCCTTGAGGAACGAACGATCCTTGTCGAGGTTCTGGAGAGCCTCGCGGAGCGAGCCGCAAACGGTCGGGATCTTCTTGAGCTCCTTCGGGGGGAGGTCATAGAGATCCTTGTCCATGGCCGCGCCCGGATCGATCTTGTTCTGGATGCCGTCGAGACCGGCCATCAGCATGGCGGCGAAGGCGAGGTAGGGATTGGCGGTCGGATCGGGGAAGCGAACCTCGACGCGCTTGGCCTTCGGGTTGGTCGTCCACGGAATACGGCAGGATGCCGAACGGTTGCGGGCCGAATAGGCCAGCAGCACGGGGGCTTCATAGCCGGGGACCAGACGCTTGTAGGAGTTGGTCGACGGGTTGGTGAAGGCGTTCAGGGCCTTGGCGTGCTTGATGATGCCGCCGATGTAGTACAGGCAGTCCTGCGACAGGTCGGCGTACTTGTTGCCGGCCATGACGGGCTTGCCAGCCTTCCAGATCGACTGGTGGACGTGCATGCCCGAACCGTTGTCGCCATAGATGGGCTTGGGCATGAAGGTCGCGGTCTTGCCATAGCTCTGGGCGACCTGATGGATGCAGTACTTGTAGACCTGCATGTGGTCGGCCATCGTGGTCAGCGTGCCGAACTTCAGACCGAGTTCGTG
>CANGOK010000120.1 GCA_947455285.1 Beijerinckiaceae bacterium
TCACGCGGATCGAGCTGGCCGGTCGAGAATGAAATGGAGCTCACCACCTGGGTCCTCGGCGATCCGCTCATGCAGCGCATGCCCCCGGCGAACTTGCTACGCATGATCGCCCTTGCGCTCGCCTTCAGCGCCGTGACCGCGCTCGCCCTTGGCTTTGATCTGCCTGCGCCGTTAAACGATCTCGCTAACTATGCGGGCGCAGGCTTTTGCGGAGTCTTCGGGCTTCGTGGCCTCATGGGATTCCTGCCACTCTGGCGCAACCGCTTCAATGTCGAGCCCTTCGCGACGGTTGACCGCATGATTTATTCGCCATCCTGCATCCTGATCGCCGAAGCCTTCTTCACGCTTCTGTCAGAGAGGTCCTGACCCATGACGACCACGTATAATGGCCCGCTGCGCGTGGGCGTCGGCGGCCCCGTTGGTTCAGGCAAGACCGCGCTCATGGAGCAATTGTGCAAGCGGCTGCGCCCGATCTACGACCTCGCCGCGATCACCAACGACATCTACACGAAAGAGGACGCCCGCATCCTCACCGAGACGGGCGCGCTCGAGGCCGAGCGCATCATGGGCGTCGAGACCGGCGGCTGTCCGCACACCGCCATCCGCGAGGACGCGTCGATCAACCTCGCCGCCATCGCCGACATGAACAAGCGCTTTCCCTCGCTGGAATTGATCCTTGTGGAGTCGGGCGGCGACAATCTGGCGGCGACTTTCTCGCCTGAACTCGCCGATCTCACCATCTATGTGATCGACGTCTCGGGCGGTGAGAAAATCCCGCGCAAGGGCGGCCCGGGCATCACGCGCTCGGACCTTCTCGTCATCAATAAAATCGACCTCGCACCCCACGTCGGCGCCTCGCTCGACGTCATGGGCCGCGACGCTAAACTCATGCGCAAGGACCGCCCCTTCGTCTTCACCAATATGAAGACCGGCGAAGGAGTGGATGAGATCATCAGGTTTATTGAGGCGAAGGGTGGGTTGAGCAGGCCGTAACGTAACAGGTGATCGCCTCTCCCATCGCGCTCACGATCAGCATGCGCAGACCCCCGCCCCGTCTGCTGCGCAGCCGCCCTTCCCCACTGTTTAGACCGGAGACATAGTGGACAGGCGTTCGGAGACATAGTGGACACTTTTCCGATCTCAGAAAGAGGAGATCGGGATGCCGTTTCAGGGGGTGTCTGCGATGGATTTGAAGCTTGAGTTTGTTTGTCTGGCGATGGCCGAGGGGGCCAACCTGCGCAGCTTGTGCCGACGCTTCGGCGTCAGTCCGACGACCGGCTACAAGTGGCTTGAACGCTATCGGGCGCAGGGGGAAGCGGGTCTGGAGGAGGCCTCCCGTCGGCCTCTTTCGAGCCCGTGGCGGTCCGGCGTCGGCGTGGAGAAGTCGGTGCTGAAGGTGCGCGCCGCCCATCCCGCCTGGGGCGGGCGCAAGATCGCCGCCGTGCTGGAGCGCAAGGGGCTCAGCGCGCCCGCTCCCTCGACCATCACCGCCATTCTGCGTCGTCACGGCGTCGAGATCGGAGCCCATGGCGGCGGGGCCAGCCCCTTCACGCGGTTCGAACATCCCGCGCCCAACGAGCTGTGGCAGATGGACTTCAAGGGCCATGTCGGCATGGCGGACGGGCGGCGGCTGCATCCGCTCACCATCCTCGACGACCACTCGCGCTATTGCCTGACGTTAGGCGCCGCCGAGAACCAGCAAACCGCGACGGTGCAAGGTTTTTTGACCGCAGCCTTCCGACGCTACGGCTTGCCGCGCGCGCTCATCACGGACAATGGCGCGCCTTGGGGCGACGGGCCGGGATCGCCCTATACGCCGCTCGGCGTCTTCCTGATCGATCAGGGCATAGCGATCTCCCATTCGCGTCCCTACCATCCCCAGACCATGGGCAAGGACGAGCGGTTCCATCGCAGCCTGAAGGCCGAAGCGCTGAGCGGGCCGCCCTTCGCCGACCTCGAAGCGGCGAGCCGCAAGCTGACGCTCTGGCGCAAGGTCTATAACCACGAGCGCCCGCACGAAGGCATAGGCATGGCCGTTCCGGCGGAGCGTTACTCAGCCAGCCCGCGCGAATATCGCGAAACGATCACGCCCTTCGATTACGCGCCCGGCGATGCGCTGCGCCGTGTTCAGCCGGGCGGACGCATCAGCTTTGGGGGACGACAGATACGCGTGCCCAAGGCCTTCGCGCGCCGGGAAATCGCCTTGAGGGCGACCAATCAGGACGGCCTCTACGAGGTCTTCTACCGCCACCAACGCATCGCCCGCCTCGACTTCCGGGCCGCGAAAGGCGATGCTCAACCTGTCCACCATGTCTCCGAACAGGTGTCCACCATCTCCCCGGTCTGAACACCCACAGGGGGGAGGGTATTAATGGTCAAGCGTCCCCTCGCGCAGAAATCCGATGATCCCCGAAAAATCCACCTCGCCGGAGCCTTCGGCGACAAAGCGCTGATAAAGCCCCGTCGCGGCGGCGCCCATAGGCGTCACCGCGCCTATGCTCGCCGCAGCTTCCTGCGATAAAAGCAGATCCTTCAACATCAAGGCCGCAGCGAAGCCGGGCTTGTAGCCGTTGTTTGCAGGGCTTGTGGGCACGGGGCCTGGGACCGGGCAATAGCTTGTCGTCGACCACGACTGGCCCGATGAGGTCGAGACCACGTCGAACAGGGCCTGATGATCGAGCCCCAGCTTTTCAGCCAGCACAAAGGCCTCGCAGGTGGCGACCATGGTCGCGCCCAGAATCATGTTGTTGCAGACTTTCGCAGCCTGCCCCGCCCCCGCGCCGCCGCAATGGACGATGCGCTTACCCATGGCCTCGAGATAGTTCCTGCCAGCCGCGAAAGCCTCGGCCGATCCGCCGCACATGAAGGTGAGCGTGCCTGCGCTCGCCCCGCCCGTGCCGCCAGAGACCGGCGCATCGAGCGAGCGCAGTCCCTTCGCCTCAGCAAGCGCATGCGCGGCGCGCGCGCTGTCGACATCAATGGTGGAGGAATCGATCAAAAGCGCGCCTGGCTTCGCGGCGCCAATAATCTCTTCCCAGACCGCAAGCACATGCTTGCCCGCAGGCAACATGGTGATCACGACATCGGCCCCGCGCACGCAATCAACTGCGCTTCCAGCAAGCACGATACCGCCATCGCTCGCGGCCTGCTTCGCTGCAGGCGAAAGATCAAAGCCTGTGACCTGATGGCCCGCTCGCACGAGGTTTAACGCCATCGGCAATCCCATATTGCCGAGCCCGATGAATGCGACCGCGCCCATGGCGCCCTCCCTTGATGTCAGCGTCCCACAAGCTCACGCGCCACGATGAGCCTCATGATCTCGTTCGTTCCTTCGAGGATCTGATGCACGCGCAGATCGCGCACCAGTTTCTCGATTCCATAATCGGCGAGATAGCCATAGCCGCCGAGCAATTGCAGCGCGTCATTGGCCGCCTTGAAGCCTGCGTCAGTCGCGACGCGCTTGGCCATGGCGCAGAGTTGCGTCGCGTCCTGCGCGCCTGCATCGAGCGCCGCCGCTGCGCGCCATAGAAGACTGCGCGCGGCCTCAAGCTCGGTCGCCATATCGGCGAGGCGGAATTGCAGCGCCTGAAACTGATCGAGCGTGCGGCCAAAGGCCTTGCGCTCATTCATGTAGTTCAGCGCCTTTTCAAGCGCCGCCTCTCCGCCGCCAAGCGAACAGGCGCCGATATTCAATCGGCCCCCATCAAGGCCCGACATGGCGATGCGAAAGCCCTCGCCCTCTGCCCCCAGACGATGCGCAACGGGCACGCGGGCGTCTTCGAAAATGACCGAGCACGTGGGCTGCGCATGCCAGCCCATCTTGCGCTCGTTCTTGCCGAAGAAGACGCCCTTGGTCCCGCCTTCGACGATGAAGCAGGAAATGCCGCGCGGGCCAGCCTCGCCGGTGCGCGCCATCACGATATAAAAATCGTGGGGGTTGCCGGCGCCGGAGATGAATTGCTTCTGCCCGTTGAGCACATAATGATCGCCCTCGCGATCAGCCCTCGTGTTCAACGCCGCCGCGTCAGACCCGCAGCCGGGCTCAGTGAGGCAATAGCTCGCCAGCCGATCCATGCGCATGAGCATGGGAAGCCAACGCTGACGCTGCTCGCCAGAGCCATAGGCATCGATCATCCATGCGCACATGTTGTGAATGGACAGATAGGCCGCGACGCAGGGACAGCCTGTCGCGAGCGCCTCGAAGATCAAGGCTGCGTCAAGCCGCGTGAGGCCGGAGCCGCCCACGTCCTCGCGCACATAGATGCCCGACATGCCAAGCGTCGCCGCTTCGCGAAAGGTCTCCACGGGGAAGGTCTTCTGCTCGTCCCATTCCAGCGCATGGGGCTCGATGCGGGCGCGGGCGAAATCACGCGCCATGTCGCGGATGGCGATCTGCTCTCCGGTCAGGGCAAAGGACATGCGAGGCCTCCGGCTGCGAACGCGCGACGTTTTCACGGCCGCGCCCTGATTGCAACTCAACTTGCGAAGGATATGGTGCGCGCAGCATCAATGCCCCTCGCAAGGAAACTCCCATGAATCTGGCTACAGCTCTACTGGACCTCGGCGCGGCGCATGATCACCTGCCTGAGGAGGCTCTGCTCTGGCTGCGCGACAACTGGGATGTGGCCGGCCCGGCCGCCTCGCTGGTTCTGGCGCGCTGCGCCCGCGATCCTGAGAACGCCGCCGATCACGACATGATCGCAGGCTATTTTCTGCTGCATCTCATGGCCGAGAAGGGCGAGGCAGGGGGCGCCGCCATGCTGGCGCGCCTTGCCAAATCCCCCGAAGGCCTGACCGCCCTTCTCGGCGACGCCGTGGATTTCACGCTGACGCCTATGTTCATCTCGCTCTTGGGCCATGAGCCCCGCGCCCTGCAGGAGATCGTGGAGACGGCGAGCGCCGATGGCGGGGTCAAGGCCTGCGCGCTGACCGCCCTCGCATATGCGGCCGCCAGCGGCATGACCGATCGCGCCGCGCTGGAGCAATGGCTCGCCGGCCTGCCTGCCCTTTGGGAAAAGGCGCAGGACTATGAGACCTGCTTCGACGGCTTCGCTCACGCAGTTGCGTTGTTAGGCGCAGAAGACCTCGCGCCGCTCGCCAGGGCCGCCTTCGATGGCGGCTTGATTCATGAAGAGCTCATGGAGCGGGAGGAGTTCGAGGAAATCCATGAGCTGGCGCGCGAAGAGGCCAATCCGCTCGCGACTTTCGAGCGCGAAGGCCTCGCGCCCTTCACAGACGCCATGACTTCGCTGGCGGCAGTAGAAACGGCCATTCAGTTGGCGGCGCAGGAATCGCCCGAGGATTACGACAACGGCATGCCGGAAGAGGAGGCCCCGGCTGAAACCGTGGTCAATCCAAACCGCGACGTCGGCCGCAACGATCCCTGCCCCTGCGGCAGCGGCAAGAAGTTCAAGAAATGCTGTCTGGCGGCGTAATGGCCGTCAGAACGCCTCGTCGGGATAGACGCCCCACAGGTCGCCCTGCTTGATGAAGCCGTCGAAGCCCTCGCCGAAGACGCGGCACCAGCCCGCCTGACAAATCTTCACATTGGCGAGAACGCCGGACTGCAATTGCGCCACCACTTCCGGCGCGCCGGGCTTGGGATGGATCGGCAGCACGTCGGTCTTGCGCCACGGCGCGACGAGGGCGGTGCGGCGACCCGAAAGAAGCGAAGCCAGCACCCAGCCTTCCGAGCCTTCGGAATCGCGAATGCGCCGCCAGGTGTCGAACTCTCCGATGATCTCGACGGGCAAACCAGCACGCTGAAAGATCCAGGCGGTGCGATGATTCTTGGTCGGCCCTTCCCGGACATTGGTCTTGTCGAAGCGCAGGCTGACATAGCGGGGCAAGCGCAGGCCGGTGACCGAGCCCGTCTGCTCGGCCGACGCCTCGGGCGCAGTCAGGCCGAGGCTGAGCAGCCCCATGAACAGAGCGAACAATACGCGTCCGATCGCCATCAATTCCAGCACTCCAACTCCACGCGGCCTCGTCCCATCGTCGCCTATCTGCGGGTCCGCCGTTCTGTTAAGAAGGGGACTGTGACAAGGCGTGGCGCGCGCATTCATCTGGCCCGCAGTGGGTTAAGGAGGGGTGAACGCGAGGGCGTTCCGCGCTTTCGAATTGAGGCCGTGATAAAAGCCACGGTCAAGGCAAGGGTCTGGTATCGTGAGGAAAAAGCCGCTCGTCGTCGTCACGCGCAAGCTCCCGGAGGTCGTCGAGACCCGCATGTGCGAGCTTTTCGAAACGCGGCTCAATGAAACGGACGCGCCCATGGGCGCCGCCGAACTCGCCGCCGCCATGGCGACCGCCGAAGTGCTGGTGCCCACCGTCACGGACCGCATCGACCGCAATCTCATCGCGAAGGCCGGCGAGCAGCTGAAGCTCATCGCCAACTTCGGCAATGGCGTCGACAATATCGACGTCGCCGCCGCCATCGAGCGCGGCATCACCGTCACCAATACCCCGGGCGTCCTGACCGAAGACACCGCCGACATGACCATGGCTTTGATCCTCGCCGTCGCGCGGCGCGTGGTCGAGGGCGCCCATGTGATCCCGGCGGGAGACTGGTCAGGCTGGTCGCCGACCTGGATGCTCGGGCGGCGCATCACCGGCAAAAGGCTCGGCATCGTGGGCATGGGCCGGATCGGGCAGGCGCTGGCCCGCCGCGCCAAGGCCTTCGGCCTGTCGATCCACTACCACAACCGCCGCAGGGTCTCGACCGCGATCGAGGAGCAGCTGGAGGCGACCTATTGGGAGAGCCTCGACCAGATGCTGGCGCGCATGGACATCGTGTCGGTGAACTGCCCGCACACGCCCGCGACCTATCACCTGCTCTCCGCCCGGCGCCTCAAGCACTTGCGGCCCAGCGCCATCATCGTGAACACCGCGCGCGGCGAGATCATCGACGAAGCGGCTCTGGTGCAGATGCTGGAACGCGGCGAGATCGCGGGCGCGGGGCTCGATGTGTTCGAACATGAGCCCGCCGTGCCGACGAAGCTGATGCGTCTCGCCAAGGCGAACAAGGTGACACTGCTGCCTCACATGGGTTCGGCCACTCAGGAAGGCCGCATCGACATGGGCGAGAAGGTCATCATCAATGTGAAGGCCTTCCTTGACGGGCACCGCCCGCCGGACCGCGTTTTGCCAAGCATGCTCTAATTTGCATGCTCTGATCAGGGCGCGTTCAGCACCGCGCTGCAGGCCTTGGGCAGGGCCGCCATGGTCATGGGTGGCTTTGGCTTGGCGTTTGGGTCGGGCTTTGGATGCAGCGCCTCATCCGTGAACCACCACGCGAGGCTGGAATCGCAGCCATCGCCCTCGGGCACGGGATCCTGACGGGTGCAGCCTGCTTCGCCCGCAGGACACGAAAGCCGGATGTGGAAGTGATAGTCGTGCCCATACATGGGCCGCATCTTTGAGAGCCAGGCACGATCGCCCCGCGCATCCCGGCAGATGGCCTTCTTGATCGCCGGATTGACGAAAATGCGCTGCACCTCGGACTTTTCCGCCACGGCCTTCAACATGGCCATATGGGCGGGGGTCCAGCGGGCGGGGTCAATATCGAGCCGATCGGGCCGAACCATCTGGGTCGCGGACATTTCCTCACGCTCGGCGCGGGTGAGGCGACGGTCGGGCATGGGCGTCAGCCAGACATCGGCGTCGAGGCCGATCTGGTGTGAAGCGTGGCCTGTGATCATCGGCCCGCCGCGCGGCTGGGCCATATCGCCCACAAGAAAGCCGGGCCAGACCTCCGCAGCGCGTAAATCTTCCGCCGTTCCCTGCAAGAACGAAGTCAGCGCTGGATGGCCCCAGTTACGGTTGCGAGAGAGGCGCATGACCTGCCAGGCCTCGCCGTCAATGGGCAGCATCTCGCCACCGGCGAGACAACCCTTGGCGTAGAAGCCGACAACCTTGGGCGCTTCTTTGGAAGGCGCGCGCTTGCGTCCGAAGAGTTCCTTGGCGGGCGTCGACGGGTCATCTGGCTTGGCCAGCGGCGGCAGGGCGCGCGGCTCAAGCGAGCCCTTGTCCTGCGCCGATGCGGGCGCGGCCATGAGAAGCGTTGCTGAAAGCAGAGCAGCGAGGGGACGTATTGCGATCATGGACGCAGTCTTCACTCACAAGGTTTAACGATAATAGACCGTAACCCTGCAAAAGCGGCCAATTCGGGGACGTCCCCCTTATTTTTGCGATCAGTCGGCGAAGACCACCGTCTTGCGCCCGTTCACCATGACGCGATCGTCGATGTGGTGGCGCAAGGCACGGGCAAGCACGCGACGCTCGATGTCGCGACCCTTGCGCACGAGATCGTCGGGCGTGTCGCGATGGGAGATGCGCTCGACATCCTGCTCGATGATCGGACCTTCATCGAGATCCGCCGTTACGTAATGGGCTGTCGCGCCGATCAGCTTCACGCCGCGCCGATGCGCCTGCGTGTAGGGGTTGGCGCCCTTGAAGCCCGGCAAGAAGGAATGATGGATGTTGATGCAGCGGCCCATGAGCTTGGCGCTGAGGCCATCCGAGAGAATCTGCATGTAGCGCGCGAGCACCACGATATCGGTCTTGGTGGAGCGGATGAGATCCCACACTTGAGTCTCTTGCTCCATCTTCGTCTCCTTCGTCACGGGAAGGTGATGGAAGGGCACGCCATCGAAATCATGATGCGCATAGGTTTCGCGCGGATGGTTCGACACGATGGCCGAAATATCCATGTTCAATTCGCCGATGCGCCAGCGATAGAGCAGATCGCCAAGGCAGTGATCGAAGCGCGACGCAAGGATCATCACGCGCTTCTTCGCGTCGCTGGCGTTCATGCGCCAGTTCATCTTGAAGCGTTCGGCGATGGCGGCGAAGCCGTCATGCACAGCAGTGAAGTTCTCGACGCGGTCGAAGACGATGCGGCAGAAGAACACATTCGTCTCGGTGTCGTCATATTGCTGGGCGTCGCGGATGTTGCAGCCATGTTCGAAAATATAGGTCGAGACCGCCGCCACGATGCCGGGCTGGTTCGGGCAGGAGAAGGCGAGGACATACTGAGCTTGGGCGCCGGACATGAAGGTCATCCTGAACTGAATGCGGAAGGGTTGAAGCTGAAGCGCGCAACGCGCGGCCATCAACCTCGGCCGGTGACGATCAGCAAGAACAAGGCGGCGGACTGGCGCACGGCGAACCCTTCGGAAAACTGAGGCTTGCGTTCTGGCACGCGTGACGGGGTTCGGCAAGTGTGGCGACGTAAGGCGAAGCTCAATCAAAGAGCCCACAAGCCGCAGCCAGTGGGCCAAAATCCGCCTCGCCGCGCCTGATGGGCGCCAGTGGGACGCCGGGCAGAAAAGCTGCAAGCTCGGCCATGGCGTCGGCGAAGCTGACGCCTGATCCCTCGCTCTCATTCA
>CANGOK010000121.1 GCA_947455285.1 Beijerinckiaceae bacterium
AATGTCCCTCGACTTCGCCGCGCTCCATGGCCAGCATGGCTTCGTTGGAACCGCCATAGCCCATGACGAGTTTGAACTTGGCGCCTAGCACACGGTTCAGCACATTGGGATAGACATAGACGGTTGAGCCAGTGCCCGTTGCGCCAAGAGTCGCTTCTGTCGCGAGGGCGTCTTCGATGTTCTTGATCTTCGACGTGCTCCACATGGCGGTGACGTTCACCGCCGACGACACGCGCCCGATCCAGCTGAATTTCGCTGTCTCGAATTTCACGCCCGGGGCGCCCAATCGCTCATCAAGCACATTTGTTGCGGCGAGAAGGCCAAGCACCGTGCCGTCCTTCGGGGCGACGTTGTAGATATGGTTGGCGGCAAGAATGCTGCCCGCCCCCGGCATGTTGCGGAAGACGACTTGCGGATTGCCAGGAATATGGCGGCCGATGTGGCGGGCCACCGCGCGGCCATAGACATCGTTGCTGCCGCCCGGCGGATAACCGACGATCAGCTCAATCGTCTTGCCCGTGTAAAAGGCGTCGACGCTTTGCGCCTTGGCGGGAAGCGCTGCGCCAATCAAAAGCGCTGCGCTTGCCATCATCGCCTTGGTGTGCCTGCTCATCGTTTCCTCGCTTATTATTTTTTTGACATGGCTTGCGTTTATTTCAGCAGATCCTTGCCGGCGTTCCAAAGACCCTTGGCCACTACGGAGGCTATGCCGATCTCTTTTACGGCCTCAGCTTGCGAGGCGTCTGCGCCAGAGCCCGATAGATTGGCCTCAAGGTTTTTCGCGAATTGATTCATGATGACCTGCGCAGTCGACTGCAACAGGGCGGCGCCGCGCGCATATTGCGCGATGGAGCCGGCGAGCTGGATATCGGACTCAACAGAAATCCTCGTTCCGCCGTCGACCTCACTCAAGCTGAAGACGACATCGGCGCGCGCAGTGCCACGCGCCTTTTCTTCATTGCCCTGCGCCTTTGCGAGCACGCGGTAGTTGGCTTCATCCCGTTCGATGAAGCTCACGGCGCCCTTGAACTTGAGCGCAATGGGGCCAAGCTTAACGGCGATGGTTCCCACATGGGAGTCATCGGGCCGCGACTCCAGCAGCTCCGCGCCCGGCGCGCAGCGAGCGACGCGGGGAATGTCGTTCAACGCAATCCATATGTCGGCGATGGTCGCCTGAACATGGATTTCATTTTTGATCTTCATAATTTCTTTTCCACCGAGCGGACGGAGGTTTCGGCGCCAAGGCCGGAGCGTTGACGCGCCAGCGTCTGCAACCCATTCGCTTCCCAATTGCCTTCGACGGCGTTCTTCGCAAATTCAGTCCAGTCATCGCCCCAGTTGCCAAGCTCGTAGCCATGCCAGGGTGAGGGGACTTTCACGGCGGGCAGACCGAGCTCCTTCCAGATGTCGAGCGCCTCTTCCATGAACTCCTTCTTGGGGAGCGCGAGGGGCGGCATCAGGCGTTTGCGTGTGGCGTCGACGAGCAGGGCCGAATCGCTCTTGCGTTCGCCATATTGCGAGCCCTGTCCGCCGCCACGATAGGGAAGGATGAGCGTGTCTTCCTTGGGGTTGCAGCGATAGGCCATGGACCACAGAACCGCGTCGACAGATGAAGGGTCAATATCGTCGCTGACCGCGATCACCACCTTGCCAAAGGCGGTGATATAGGAGCTCGCCGCCTCAAGCGCGCGCCAGACTTCGCTCTGCGGCGCGCCATATTCGAATTGCAGGAAGATCACAGGCCGCAGATTGGTCAACGGTTCATGCAGCACGATTCGCTTGATGCCCTTGATGTTGAGCGTCTTGCGCAGATGGTGAAGGAACAGCGGCTCATAAGCCACCTTCTTGATCACGCTCGACTCGCTCGGCGTGACCTGGCTGATGATGGCGCTGAAGATGGCGTTGCGCCGATGGGTGATGGCCGTCACTTGCATGGGCATGTTGAAGGCTTCGAGCGCCACATAGCCGTTGCTCTCTCCGAAGGGCGCTTCGGGTTCGAGCAAATCAGGCTCGATGTAACCTTCGATCACGATCTCAGAATTTGCGGGAACTTCGAGATCATTGGTGAGGCACTTCACCATTTCCACGGGCGCGCCTGCGACCGCTCCGGCCACCGCGTATTCGTCAACATCGATGCCGAATTTCTGCGGCGAGGTGAAGATGACAACGGGCGCGCCGCCAAGCGCGATGGAGATTGGCATCCGCTCCTTGCGGTCGCGATATTTCAACCAATGCACCCAGCCGCCTGCGCCGCCGGGCCGCGCCACCATACGCACGACAAGCCGGTCCGTCGCCTTGAGCGCGGCGCGATACATGCCCGTGTTCTGCACGCCGGTCTCGGGATCGCGCGTCACGCAAAGCGTGGCGGTGAGATAGGGGGCGGCGTCATAGCCCGGCGTTGAAATGGGTACGGGCAACATGGCGAGTCCGCCGCCGGGGCGCTTCAACTCATCGCCCGTGATGACGACTTCCTGACAGGCGCCCTTGGCCACGGTCACTGGCGGCACGGGATTGGCTACGGCGTCCATCCATGCGGGGCCGATCTCGCTCGTGGGCCGGCCCATGCCCATGGCGTAGATGCGCGCCGAGCCCGCAAGGGCGCCGAGCAGCACGGGCATGTCGTAGCGCTTGCCCTTGGAGTCCACCACATTGGTGAAGAGGAAAGCCTTGCGCTCATCCTCAGGCATGCCGCCGATGAATTGCCAGCGCACGAGCGGCTGCAGCTGCGTGTCCTTGTTGATGGGACGGTCGATGCGCACGAGAAGGCCAGCAGCGTCGAGCGCGGCGAGATGTTCGTGCAGATCGCGGGGCGGATTGGGGGCTGCGCCCTTGGCGTCAGTCATTGATCGGTCCTTTTGAGATACGTGGCTCAATCCGCATAAACGCGGTTGGCGAAGGCGCGCAGCAGGGCGGCGAATTGCCTGGGCTGTTCGAGGGGCGCGAGATGCCCGGTGTCGAGTTCTTGATATTCGCAGTGAGGAATGGTGGCTGCGAGATCCTTCATGGCGCTGACGGGCGTCGACTGATCGCGCAAGCCCGCAATCACCATGGCGGGGCGCTGCATCGACTCAAGCTGCGTGGCATAATTGAGATCGCGGATTGCCCGCCATGACCAGCAATGCGCGACAGGATCAGCCGCCAGCAGCCAATCGCGCGCCTTGAGCACGAGGTCAGGCCGCTGCACCTGAAGATCAGCGTCGAACCAGCGCGTCAGCGTCGTCTGCAGAACGGTCGGCATGCCCTTGAGCGCGGCTTGCGCGCGTTGCTCCATGGTCGCGCGGCCCTGATCGTTGCGGCGATGGGCTGTGTTGGCGATGACGACGCCTGCGAGAAGATCAGGCGCGCGTACGGACATGGCCTGCGCGGTCATGCCACCCATGGAACAGCCCGCAACTATGGTCGGCGCCTGACCGACCGCGCGGATGAGTTCGGCGACATCGTCCGACAATTCATCATGGCCGAAGCCTTCGGACGGCACGTCGCTTTCGCCATGGCCGCGCGCGTCGGGGGTGATGATGCGGAACTCGCTTTCAAGCTCCGCCACGACCGGATCCCAGAAGGCGCCGCAGAGGCCAACCGGATGCAGCAGCACCATGGTGCGGCCCTGCCCGCGTGAGCGATAGGCGATGCTGAGGCCCGACTTCGTTCTGAATCGCATGGTCACTGCTTCCCCTTGGCGTCTAGCACCACCTGTACGATTTTCTCGGGCGAGATCGGCATCTGCGTCAGTCTGGCGTTGAAGGGGCGCAAAGCGTCTTCAACCGCGCTGATGATCGCCGCGATGACGGCGATTGTGCCGCCTTCGCCCGCGCCCTTCACGCCGATCGGGTTAAGAGGCGATGGCGTCTCCGTATGCAGGGTTTCAACATTCGGAACGTCGGTCGCCATGGGCAGGAGATAATCTGCGAAGCTCGTGGTGAGGGGCTGGCCGCTCTCGTCGAAGAGCAGTTTTTCGAAGAGAGCGTTGCCAATGCCATGGGCCACGCCGCCAACGATCTGACCCTCGACGATCATGGGGTTGATGACGTTTCCGCAGTCGTGATTGACGAGCACGCGCGTGACTTTCACGTGGCCGGTCTCGATATCAACCTCGACTTCGGCCACATGGCAGCTGTTGGCGTAAGTCGATTGCTCCGGCTTGAAATAGCTCGTCGCCTCAAGGCCCGGATCGCGATCCGCCTTCATCGAGAAGCCATAGAGACCGACAGCGTTATAGGCGAGCTCCCTGAAGGTCTTGCGCATTCCCGGCACGCCGCGAACCTCAACAGCGCCATCCTTCAACTCAAGATCATCTGGTGAGACCTCGAGCAGTTCGGATGCGATTTTCTTGATCTTCTCGCGCACTTCGATGGCGGCGAGATGAACCGAAGAGCCTGCGTTGACTGCCGTGCGCGAGGCGAAGGTTCCCATGCCGAAGGGAATGGTGGCGGTGTCGGCCGTCACCACGCTCACATCTTCATAGCTGACGCCAAGATGATCGGCTGCGATCTGCGCCAGCGTCGTCTTGTGCGATTGGCCCTGCGGCGTCGCGCCGGTGAAGACGACGATCTTGCCACTTGTCGAAACGCGTATGGTCGCGCCCTCATAGGGGCCAAGGCCCGTTCCTTCAACGGCGTTGCTGAGGCCGATGCCGATATAACGGCCCTGCTTCAGCGCCTCTTCCTGCCGCGTGCGGAAATTGTCCCAATCCATATAGTCCAGCGCCATCTGCTGGCTCTTGGGATAATCGCCGCTGTCATAGGTGACGGGGCGGCCGTCACGGAAGATTAGGCCGACCTTGTAGGGGAATTGATCAGGTTGGATGAAATTGCGCCGACGCACTTCGGCCCGGTCGAGGCCGAACTCCTGCGCGATGCGATCCATCATTCGTTCCATGACGAAGCAGCCCTGCGGGCGCCCTGCGCCGCGCACGGGGCTGCAGGTGATCTTGTTCGTCATGGCGACGATGAGTTCGAGTTGGTAGTTCGGCAGCACATAGGGGCCGATGACCGAGGTCGCGGCGATCCATGGCAGCACGAGGCCCCAGGTGACATAAGCGCCGCCGTCATGGACGAGACGGCCGCGCAAGCCGAGCAGCTTCGCATTCTCGTCGACGGCGACTTCCATGTCCCAATACTGGTCGCGTTCCTGCTGGGTGGCGACGAAATTCTCGCGACGGTCTTCAATCCATTTCACGGGCTTGCCGACCACCATGGTCGCGGCGGCCAGCGCGCCATATTCAACATAGAACGAGCCCTTCGGCCCAAAGCCGCCGCCCACATCGTTTGTGATGACCCGCACCTGATTGTCGGCGAGATCGAGCAGGTCGATAAAGGTGCGCTTGAAACGGTGCGAGCCCTGCGAGGAGGCGTGAACCGTCAGCTGCTCCGTGTGGGCGTCCCAATCGGCGACGACGCCGCGGCATTCCATGAAGAAAGGCCCCCCACGATGAAGCGCGAATTGCTCGCGGAAAACATGGGCCGCTTGCGCGAAGGCCTTGTCGGTATCGCCGATCTTGACCGGAACTTGCGTGACGATGTTGTTGACCGCGCCCTGCTGGGCGAGGGCCGCGCCTTCGACGATCGCTTCGCGCGGGTCGATGGAGGCGGGCAGCACATCGTAATCAATCTCGACCAGCGCAGCCGCGTCTTCCGCGATATAGCGGCTCTCCGCAACGACGATGGCGATGGCCTCGCCGGCGAAACAGGTTTCATCCTTCGCCAGCACCCAGGGCATGAAGGTTTGCTTGATCGCGGGGTGCGGCACATAGAGCGGCAGCCGACGCGAGCGCATGGGTTCGGGCAAATCATCGTGGGTCAGTATCGCGACGACGCCCGGAAGCGCGAGGGCCGCGCTCTTGTCGATGCTCTTGATGAGCGCGTGAGCGTAGGGACTGCGCACGAAAGCCGCGTGCAGCATGCCCGGAAGCTTCACGTCATCGACATAACGGCCCTTGCCCGTGAGCAGGGCGGGGTCTTCCTTGCGAAGGACGCTGGCGCCGAAGAATTTCATCCCCATCACGCATTCTCCGCATTGGCGTCGCGCATCTTTTGTGCGGCGTCTAGACCGGCCGCGACAATGGCCTGATAGCCCGTGCAACGGCACAGATTGCCGGTCAGCACCTCACGCAGGTCTTCTTCGGTTGGATCGGGATTGTCGCGCAGATGTTCGCTCAGGGTGATCAACATGCCGGGCGTGCAGAAGCCGCATTGCAGGCCGTGATTGTTCTGGAAGGCTTCCTGCAGGATGGACAGCTTTCCATCGGCTTGCGTGAGGCCTTCGATCGTGGTGATCGACTTGCCATTGGCCTGCACCGCGAACATCAGGCACGAGCGGGCGGAATGTCCGTCGACCATCACCGTGCAGGCGCCGCAGACGCCGTGTTCGCAGCCCACATGGGTTCCGGTGAGATCCAGCGTATGACGCAGGAAATCGACAAGCAGCAAGCGGCTCTCGACTTCGGCCTCATGGCGCTTGCCGTTCACTGTGACGGCGATTTTTCTGGTGTCAGACATGGTGGAGGCTCCTCTCGCGTGCGCACACGAGCGCCCGGCGCAGGGCGCGGGCTGAAAGGACGGAGGCGAGGTGCTGGCGATAGGCGGCGCTCACATGGGCGTCATCCATGGCCTCTACTTGAGAGGCCGCATCAGAGGCGGCCTTGATGAAATCCTCATCAGGCGTCGCGCTGATGGCCTGCGCTTCAAAATCGGTCAAACGCATCGGCGCCGGGGCGAGGCCGCCGATCACCATGGCGAAGCGCGAAATGGCGCCTTTCGCATCAAGCGTCAGCAGGACGCCTGCCGAGGCGATGGCGAAATCGCCGTGCCTGCGCGCATATTCCTCGAAGCCCCAGCCATGCTCGGGCGCCCATGCCTCGAAGGAGATCTGCGTGAGCAATTCGCCCGGCTCAAGCGCGCTGGTCATGAAGCCGAGCGCGAATTCGTTCATGGGCAGATCACGCGCTCCGCTCACTGACTGCGCGGTCAGCACTGCGTCATGCAGCATCATCATCGCCGGCGTTTCCGCGGCAGGGTCGAGATGGCAGAGGGAGCCGCCGATCGTGCCGCGATTTCGCGTCTGACGGTGGCCGACATGGCGCAGAGCTTCGACCAGAATGGGGCAGGCCTGCGCAACTTCGCTTGAAAATTCGACATCGCGCTGGCGCGTCATGGCGCCGAAAGTCAGGCGTTCGCCCACCTCGACGCCGCGCAAGGCCTCGATCCCGTTGAGGTCAACGAGATGATCGGGCGTCGCATAGCGAAAGTTCATCATGGGTACGAGCGATTGGCCGCCGGCGAGCGGGCGCGCGCTCTCATGTTGCGCCAGCAAGGCGACTGCGTCCCCAATGGTCGTGGGGTCGTGATAGGCGAAGGGGGCGGGTTTCATTTTTCCTCCGGTCACCGCGCCTGACCCAGGTTTTCACAAGGGCCGGCCAGCGGGCTTTGGGGCAAAAGACCACAGACCCGTCCCCCTCGCAAGAAGGGCTTGGCCGTTTGCCAAATTAAAAAAAATGATTGATCATTTCGCCAGAGAAAAGCGCTGTTTTAGCGCGTGTGAGGAAACCATGGCTTCAGATCAACAGACCATTCATGTCATCTGCGCAGGCGGATTCAGGGCCGCGATGGAAGAGATTGCGCCACGCTTCACGCAGACGACAGGCGTCGCTGTTGATCTGAACTTTGGCGCTCCCGCGAAAACACGGGAACTGGTGTCAGCTGGCACCGGTTTTGACGCGGCCGTCGTCACCCTTGGCAGCCTGAATGCGGAGGCTTCGGCCCAGCTTGACGAGGCCACGCGGTTCATCGTCGCCAAGAGCCCGGTTGGCATGGGTTTGCGCGCAGGGCTTGCGCGACAGGCCATTGATACGGTCGAAGGCTTTTCCGCGCTGATCCGCTCCCTGCCTACGGTCGGGCTGTCGGACCCCAAAGCGGGCACCAACCTCGGCAATGACATTATCGCAGCGGCCACGCGGCTCGGCTTTGGCGATGATTTGAAATCGCGCGCCCATTTCATCGAAGGGCCGGGGTCTGTCGTCTCTGCGGCGGTGGCCAAGGGGCATCCTGACGCGGTGATCACGCTTGTCAGCGAGATCATCACGGTGGACGGCGTGACCTTCACGGGCCTTATTCCGGGGGCCATGGGGCTTGGCACCCCCTTTGTCGCGGCGGCGGGCAAGCAGGCGCAATCTCCGGCTCTGGCCCAGCAATTGCTGGCCTATCTGCGCGGCGACGTAGCGTTGTCGATCATGAAGGCCACCGGCCTCGTTGCAGGCGGCTGATCGCCAGCGCCGCAATCATATGTTGCGTCCCGGTCTGAGAAGACCGAACGAATGGGAGTAGCTAAGGCGCAGGCTTATATTGCCAAGGCAGTGTAAAAAACCGCTGCTTTTTCGACGAAATGATATCGTCGAGGCAGAAAAGCGGCTGCGTGCAAGGCTCAAGTCTACCTCCATTTCCGGAATGGAGTTCGTGAACGGTTGAGGTTTCATCAGCAGTTGGTTCGTCGTCGCACGAAGACTGGATTTGCTGATGCCGAAAAAAACTCATTCGCAACAGAGAGCGGAAGCCGAGATCAGGCTTCTGCAGGAGGGGCGCGGCCCATTCGTCCTTGCTTGCGAGATGTCGAAACTGCCCATCGTTTTCACCGATGCCAACTTCCCTGAGAACCGCATCGTCTACGCTAACGAGAGCATGCTCAATCTGCTGGGATATTCGGAGCAGGAACTGCTCGGAAAAAGCATTTATTCGCTAGTCGCGCCGGAAACGGATCCAGCTCTGCTAAACAAGATCCGGAATGCGCTGGCTGAGGGAACTCCCGTTGATTCTGAAATCGATTGCATGCGCAAATCAGGAGGTCTCTTCCGAGCCTCTGTCTTCATCACGCCGGTTAGCGATACAGCCGGGCGGAAGGTGCAGTATTTTGGATCCTTCGTTGAGCATGAATACGAAGAAGCTCATTGGAAACTGGTCATTGACGAACTGAACCACCGCGTCAAAAACAGTCTGGCCATGGCTCAAGCGATCGTCAATCAGGCTTTGGCGACAAAGGCTGATCGACGCACGGTCAAGAAAATCATCGAGTCCCGCCTATCGGCCTTCGCAAGGTCTCATGATCTTCTGGCGCAGGAAAACTGGATCAATGCTGGGCTCTTGGACATCGTCAGCAATACGCTTGAGCCCTTTAAACTAACGGAGGGAGGGAAAGATCGAATCGTCATCAATGGCGAGAATCTTCGCTTCCCCGCCAAGGAGGCGCTGGCGCTTTACATGGTGTTCCACGAACTGGCGACAAATGCGCTGAAATATGGTGCGCTTCTGAGCAAGGATGGGTCAATTCACATTGATTGGCG
>CANGOK010000122.1 GCA_947455285.1 Beijerinckiaceae bacterium
ATCATTCCCCGCGCCTACAACAACCTGGCCGGCACCAAGTTCAAGATCGTCTCCGGCTATCGCGACACCGCAGATTCCACACTGCAACTGGAGACCGGCGAGTTGCAGGGCATCGCCTATTGGTCATGGAGCGCGATGATATCGCTCAAACCAACCTGGATGCGCGACAAGAAGGTCAACGTCCTCTTCCACACGGGCTTGACCGAATTCCCCGAGCTGCCGGGAGTTCCGAGCATCCGCAGGCTCGTGAAGGATGAAACGGACCGCAAGGCGTTGGAATTCCTGCTCGCGCGCGAAGTCATGGGCCGCCCCTTCGTGGCGCCGCCATCTATCCCGGCGGATCGCGCCAAGGCGCTGCGGGACGCCTTCAACGCCACGATGAAAGATCCGGAATTCCTCAAGGACGCGGCGCGCGGCAATGTCGAGGTTAACCTTGTAACCGCCGAAGAAGTCGAGTCATTGCTGAGGGATGCGGCCTCCTTGCCGCCCACTGTCATAGAGCGCGCACGTCAGGTGCTTGAGCGCAACTGAGGCCTTTTCAAAGGTTCAACATCGTGTTCCAGAGCGGATTTTTCTTCTTGTAATTCCGCTCTTCCACCTCCTGCTCCTCTTTGGACAGGAGACGTCCCAACTGGGAGACGGAGGTGGTCACGGGGGCCGCGATTTCGGCTTCCTGCTCGACAGATTCAGCCGAGACTCGCGCCGCCTTGCGGGTGACGCGATGAACGGGCCGGATGGGGCTCGTGCTCATGATGTTTGGGTTGAACGTGATCCGCATCGCCTTCGCCTGTTCGCCAGCATCCTTAGAAACGGCTATGGCGAAGAATTTTTAAACCATAAGGCTGGACGCAGGCAAAGGCCCCGGCGGTTATCATCCGCCGAGGCCCGGTCGTTTCAGCTCATTTCTTCGCGCTCGCCGCCACCGCTTGCTTGGCGTAGGTCACGCGATAGATGGTTCCATTGCCGTCATCCGTGAACAGCAAAGAGCCATCGGGCGCAAAGGTCACGTCGACGGGCCGACCCCATACGTTCTCCTCCCCGGCGGTGAAGCCGATCACGAGGTCTTGATATTCACCCGTGAACTTGCCGCGTTTGGTCGGCAGGCGAACGATCTTGTAGCCAGTGTGCAGAGACCGATTCCAGGAGCCATGCAGAGCTACAAAGCCATCGCCCTTCCATTCCGCGGGGAACATTCCCCCTGGGTTGAAGGCGAGACCGAGAGGCGCGGAGTGGGGCTGAATCAGCACATCAGGAACCATCGCCTTACCCTTGAGGTCAGGCCTTGCGCCACCACCGGGACGATCATCCTCGTTCGCGCCGATGTAATACCAGGGCCAACCATAGAAGCCGCCCTTCTTCACGCTTGTGACATAGTCCGGCGGCGTGTTGTCGCCCAGAATGTCGCGCTCGTTGGTCGCGCAGAAGACGGTTCCGGTGCCGGGCTGCACCGTGAGGCCCGAGCAATTACGCACGCCTGACGCATAGATCTTCTTGTTCTTGCCGTCGGGCGTATAGGTCAGCACATTGGCGCGCCATTCCTCCTTGTCCCACGCCGCTCCGAAAGCATGCGACTTTTCCCATTTGGCGATGTCCGGCCTTGCGCCCATATCGGCGGCGACATTGCCCGAGGAGCCCACAGCCACATAAAGCACCTTGCCATCGGGCGAGAATGCGACGTCGCGCGTCCAGTGGCTGCCGCCCGTGGCCAGATCGGAAATGACCGTCTCTGGCGCACCGGAGGCCTTCATGTCGCCAGCCTTATAGGGAAAGCGGACCACCTTTCCTTCCATACCCACGTAAACCCACTTTGGATTGGGGCCGGGCGGATAGAAGGCGATGCCATAGGCGTCTTTCAGCCCCTGCGCGAATGTCTCGACCGTCTCGGCCTTGTCGCCGGACTTGGCAGGACGAATGACGGTGATCTTCCCGTCGGGGCGGCTCTGCGACAGGAAAATGTCGCCATTGGGAGCGAACCGGATCACGCGAGCGCCCTGAAGCCCCGTGGCGTAAGGCTCCACCTTGAAGCCGGGCATGGTTTGCAAGCGGGCGTCGGCAGGCTTTGGCACGACTTTGGAGCGATTGGCGGCGGAGGGCGTGGCGAGCGGCGCTGCGACATCCTCAGGCCCAAGTTTACGCATCAGACCGGGCGAATCGCTATGCCAGTCGCCATAGGCCGAAGGCCCACCCCGATAATCCAACGCTGAAGCGGCGCTAAGGCCCACAAACAGGGCGGCGACGGAAACCGTCACATGACGATTGAATGAATTCACTGAGTCCTCCCAAGGCTTGCCAGCCAAAGACGGCCAGCTTTATGCCGATCATTGTTCCTGCCCGGAACTCCGTCAAGACGGACGGTTAAAGTCCGGCCAAATATCGGGCGAGCTGAGCGCGCTCGGCGGCGTCCAGCGCCTTCATCATGGCGGCCATCGTTTTTGCACTGCTGTTGTCGCCTCGCGCAAAGGCGGCCATTCGCGCCTCCAGATATTCTGCGAATTGCCCAGCCAGTCGCGGGGCGACGCCTTCTGGCCCTGGGCCTCCGGCGAAATCCACTCCGTGGCAGGCCTGGCAGGCGACGGCGCTGTCAGGCGTAGCTGCGGGCGATGGGCTCGCCATCTTCGGCCACGTCATCGCCGCGATCATGGCGGCGGCGCGTGCGGTTTCTTTTGCAGGTATGCTCTCGGCCATGGACGACATGATCTGATCGTCGCGCTGACCGCTGCGGAAATCATGCAATTGCTTTTCAAGATAAGCAGCCTGCTGTCCCTGAATCATGGGGATTGAGGGATCCTTTGGGGGACTTCCGGCGCCATGACAGGCCCAGCAACTCGCCACCGCCTGCTCCACGGCGTCCGCCCCAAACGCAGCGCTGATGGCAAGGCCCGTCACAAATAACGCCGCCAATGCGGCCTTGAACTTCATCACCTGATATTCCCCACCTTCAACGGAAGTTCTTTTTCAATGATGGTTACATTAGAAAATTCACGGCTTGGCGCCTATCCCCAATGATGCTCTAAATTCGACAGCCGCCGCGACAGGCTTGGTGCAAACAAGATATTCGGGGAGCCTGCGCAGATCGCGGGGAATGACCATGACTTACGAACCCATTCGTCCACGCGCGCGCATCGGCTTCATCGTACCCTCCTCAAACCGGATGGTGGAAGAACATGCGTGGCGGTTTTTTCCTCATGACATCATTCCCCATGTCACTCGCCTCGCCATGACGAATCGCCACAAGGTTCCGCTGGACCAGCTGATCCCACGCATCGAACAGTCGACGGAACTGCTGGCGGACTCCGATTGCGACGTCACGGTGCTGCAATGCACGGGAACATCCATGTCAGGGGGCGTCGCCATGGAGGCGCAGGTTTTGGACGCCATGGAGAAAGTGAGCGGACGCCCCGCGCTGAGCGCGGCTTCGTCACTGATGAGCGCGTTCAGGACGCTGAAGGCGAAAAAGCTCGTGTTCATTTCCGAAACGCGCCAGAAGGGTCATGACGCCAAGAAGCAATTCCTTGATGAAGCGGGTTATACAATTCTGGCCGACAAAGCCGTCGGCCTTGCAGGCAGCGCTGAATATTGCAGCATGCCCCCGCAGCTGTGGTTTGACGAAACGATGAAGCTGCGCCGCGACGATGCGGACCTTTATTTCATCAGCTGCGCCAATATTCGCAGCATCGATGTCATCGAAGATCTTGAGAAAGAACTCGGCCGCCCGGTCGTCACCAGCAACCAGGCCGCCTTCTGGTGCGCCATGCGTAAGATAGGCATTACGGATCGGCTGCCGAAACTGGGCAGACTGTTCGACGAAAAAACCGCCGTCTAAAGCGGCGTTAAAAAAATCGGGAGGAAACCGTGATTGATCTACCCCATGCAGCCTATGGGCATCGCGCGCGCATCGGCTATACGTCGCCGCCGTTGACGACTGAGGTCTTCCCTTATGAATTCTATCAGATCGTTCCCAAGGGCGTGTCGCTTGTCGTGACGTCGCTCGCCATCGTCGTGCGATCGAAGGGAGAGCTCGACGACAGTTATGACATCAGCTTGAGAGCTGCGCGCGAGATGCGCGACGCGGGCGTCGATCTCGTCTGCCTTGGCGGCGTGCCGATCAACCTTCACAAGGGCTTTGACAACGCTGAACAGCTCTGCGGCGCGCTTGAGGCGAAGCTCGGCGTCAAGGTTTCAAGCAGCGCCTCAGCGCAAATGTCTGCAGCTCGGAAGCTGAACGTGAAAAAGGCCGTGCTCGCGCATCCCTATGCGGAAAGCGACACCAAGAGAATTTCCGACAGCTACGAAACCATGACCGGTTGCGAAGTCATCGGACGTACGTGCTGGGGCAGTCCATTCAATCGCATTGGCGCGATACCCCAGCACGGCGCCCTGGAGATGGGTCGTAAATTGCTGAAGGAACATCCGCAGGCTGACACGATCCTATTCCCCTCGCCCCATTGGCCAACGGCATATGCGCTCGACATTCTCGAACAGGAATTCGGCGTCAACGCGCTCGGCGCCCATCAGGCGATTGTCTGGGACGGTCTTCGTCGCTGCGGCATAGAAGATAAGATCACTGGCTTTGGCAGGCTCTTCCGCGATTTCTAGGGGATGCGACCATGGCGAGTAGCGCACATAAATTCGTAACCGCCGTTTTGTCTATGCTCGCCCTTGGCGCCATCGGCGGCCAAGCGCAGGCGCAATCGGTCGAAAGTTTCTACAAGGGCAAGCAGATCACATTGTTGGTCGGCAGCGGCGCGGGCGGCGGCTATGATGTCTATGCGCGCACCTTCGGCCGGCATTTTGGCAAATATGTTCCCGGCCAGCCCGCCGTGGTTGTCAAGAACATGCCTGCGGCCGGCGGAATGGCTGCGGCGAATACGCTCTACAACCAGAGCGACAAGGATGGATCGACCATCGCCGCCCATACCAATGGGATCGCCATGGATCCGCTCTTTGGAAATACGGCCGCCAAATTCGACGGCCGCAAGTTCAACTGGCTGGGATCGATCGGCAAGCTGCAAAACGTATGCGCCGTCTGGCATGAACATCCCATCAAGAACATCGAACAGGCCCGAGCGAAAGAATTCACCGCAGCAGGCGCAGGTGCGACATCCAATACCGTGATCGTGCCACGCATTCTGAATGCGCTGCTCGGCACGAAGATCAAGGTGATCGCCGGCTATGAGCCCGGACAAGGCGACGTCATCGCTCTTGAAAGCCATGAAGTCGACAGCGTTTGCGGCCTCGCCTGGTCCACGATCAAGGCTTCCCGCGGCCATTGGATCAAGGAAAAGAAGATCAACATCCTCGTGCAGATGGCGATGGAGAAATTGCCTGACCTGCCAGACGTGCCTGGCGCGCTGGAGCTCGTCAGCGGCGAAAATCAAAAGATACTCGAACTCATCCTCATTCGGCAGGAAATGGGACGCCCCTTCGCAGCGCCGCCGGGCGTACCGGCTGACCGTGTTCAGGCTCTGCGTCAGGCGTTCGAGGCGACGCTAAAGGACGAAGGCTTTTTGGATGAGGCCCGACAAGCGCAGCTCGACATAGAGCCTCTAACCGGGCGGCGCATTGATGAACTGCTGGCGGGCGCCTATGCTGCGCCGCGCGCCATCGTCGACAAAGCGGCGGCGCTACTGAACCCACCCGGAAGCGATAAGTAACCACGCCGAAGAAAGCGCCATGAACAAACCGCAGACGATGCTCGACAAGTTATGGGACGCCCATTTCGTGGCGCAACGCCTAGATGGACGGAACATGATCTATATCGACCGCCACGTTCTGCATGAGCTTCACGCGCCCCACGCTTTTGAGCAATTGGAAAAGGCGAAACGCGGAGTGCGTCGCGCGGACCTGACATTCTCGATGCAGGACCATACGGTGGCGACAAAGCCGGGGCGCACACAGTCGACCAATCCTGATGGCGAGCAGTTTCAAGTCGCCATGCGCGAGGGCAGCAATCGCTATGGGATCAGGCTCTTCGACCTGCACGACCCAGAACAAGGGATCAGCCATGTGGTCGCTCCCGAGCTCGGGCTAGTTCTGCCCGGCGCTACCCACGCCGTTCCCGACTCCCACGCCTGCACAGTCGGCGGCCTTGGCGCGCTGGGAATCGGCTGCGGCACGAGCGAGCTCGAACATATCCTGATCACGCAGACCCTCGCCATGAAACGGCCCAAGAGCATGCGGATCACCCTCGACGGGACGCTTCATCCCTATGTTTCGGCAAAAGACCTTTCCTTGCGGATCCTCTCCCTCTTCGGCGCTTCTTTCGGACGCGGCTATGCAATCGAATTTGCGGGCGAAGCTGTTCGCGCGCTCTCTGTCGAAGCGCGCCTGACGCTTTGCAACCTTGCCATCGAGATGGGATCACGCTCTGGCTTTGTGGCGCCTGACGAAAAGACCTTCGCCTATCTCAAGGGCAGGCCCTATGCGCCTCATGGCGCCGAATGGGAGGCGGCGCTGGCGCAATGGCGGACTCTGCCCAGCGACGAAGGCGCGAATTTCGACAAAGAACTGCGCGTCGATTGCTCTGAACTTGCGCCGCAGATCACATGGGGCACGGACCTCAGCCAGACCATCAGCGTGACGGATGCAGTCCCCGCTCTCGACGGCGATGCGGAAGCGGTGACGAAAAAGCAGCGGGCGCTCGCCTATATGGGCCTTGATCCAGGCCAGCCCATTCTCGGCCTCAAGGTCGATCGGGTGTTCATTGGTTCATGCACCAATGCCCGCATCTCCGACCTCAGAACAGCCGCAGCGATGATCAAAGGCAAACGCGTCGCATCCGGCGTGACCGCCATGGCGGTTCCCGGCTCGACGAGCGTCAAACGCATTGCGGAAAGCGAAGGTCTTGATCAGATTTTCAAGGAGGCTGGATTTTTTTGGGGCGAAAGCGGTTGCTCCATGTGCGCCGGCGGCAATGGCGACAGAGGCAAGCCGCAAGAACGAATCGTCTCCACCACCAATCGCAATTTTGAAGGTCGGCAGGGCAAGGGCGTACGCACGCATCTTTCAGGCGTGGAAGTCGCTGCAGCCTCGGCCATCGCAGGCGTCATCGCCGATCCCCGCACCATCGGTTGAAGAGCAGAAACATGCAGCCGTTCACCTCCGTCACCGGCGTCGCCGTCCCGCTGCTTCAGGACGACATCAATACCGACCAGATCGCGCCGGTTCCCACGCAGCGCTCATTAAAGCCTGATTACAAGGATCTGTTCTTCCATCGCGCACGCCGTGGGGCTGACGATGCACTCGACCCTTCGCATGTGCTGAACCAGCCCCAATTCGCCGCGCCATCAATCTTCGTCACAGGTCGCAATTTTGGATGCGGCTCTTCGCGCGAGGGCGCGGTATGGACCATGATGGCGGTTGGAGTCTCCTGCATCATCGCGCGCAGCATCGCCGATCTCTATCGCGAGAATTGTCTTCAAAATGGCGTGCTGCCCATCGAGCTGCCAGACCACGTCGCTGACACCCTGGAAAAGAGGATTGTGACCGCCAATGGCGCAGAGCCCTTTACTGTAAATCTCGAAACGCAGCTGATCAGCGGACCGGGTGGGCCGGACATTGCATTTGAGATTTCGCACGCCGATCGCACGCGTCTTCTCGAAGGGCTCGACGACATCGGCATGAGCCTCAAACATGCGAGTGAAATCGCTGTATGGGAAGAGCGGGCGCGCTCGGCCTCCCCGTGGCTGCAACGCGCCCTGCGCTCGCCAGACACGGAGCCTGCGAAGTGACGCCTCGCCAGACGTTTCGCACCCTGCTCAATGCGCCCGACCTCACCCTTATGCCCGGCGCCTATGACGCGCTTTCGGCTCGCATCATCGAAGAGCAAGGTTTCGTCGCAATGGGCGCTGGGGGCTACGCAGCCGCAGGATCGCTGCTCGGACAGCCTGACACCGGTCAGTCCAACATGCGCGACTTCGCCGATCATTACGCGCGCATCTGCGACGCAGTTGAAATCCCCGTTTATGTCGATGGCGACACGGGCTTTGGCGGCGTCCACAATGTGAGCCAGATGGTCAAGGCCTTTGAAAAAGCCGGCGCCGCCGCGCTCTTCTTCACTGATCAGGTGTTTCCGAGCCGTTGCGGATATCTCCCGGGCAAACAGGTCATCCCGATTGAACAGATGCTCGCCAAGATCAAGGCGGCGCTTGATGCGCGCAGCGATGAGACCATGATGATTTGCGCGCGCACGGACGTTTTCGCGCTCGAGGGGCGAGACGCCGCCATTCGTCGCTGCCAGCTTTTCATGGAAGCCGGCGCAGATATGGCGAAACCGCAGGGGATCGATACGCCAGAGGGAATCGCTACGGTCATACGGGATGTGCCCGGCCCGTTTATCGCGACCCTGTCGCAGGCCGCCGCCTCCAACAAGACGACACCTGTGGAACTGGAGCGCCTCGGCGTCCCCGCCGCGACCTTGCCATCCCTGACCCTTTTCGCAGCGGCCCGCGCAGTGCGCGAAAGCCTCGCCATTCTGCAAGGCGACCGGAGCCTAGAGCGATTGCAGGACAAACTACTGCCGCTCGATGATTATTACCGAATCGTCCGTCTTGATGAACAGCAGGCGCGCGAAAAAAGCTGGGATGAGACAGCGGTGCAAATGGCGGAATTCGGCCAGAGCAAGGCGACGCCTTGAAGGGCGATCCATTGGTTTGATAGGACTGTCGCGCACAGCGTCCGCCATCGGAGATTGAAGCATGAGCATTGACCGCAAGATTGTTCAGCGCGGCGAGGTGCGCCTCGAGGTCCTGGTTCAGGGCGATGGGCCACTGGTTGTGCTGCTTCCATCGCTGGGCCGCGGCGGCGAAGATTTCGAACCCATGGCCTGCGGATTTGAAGCCGAAGGTTTCAAGGTCGTGCGCCCGCAACCACGCGGCATTGGCGGCTCGACCAGTCCGCACCCCTATGCCGACCTCCACGACTGCTCAAATGACATTGTCGCCGTCATCGAAGCGCTCGGCGGTGGTCCTGCGATCCTTGTAGGCCATGCGTTCGGAAATCGGGTGTCGCGCCTTCTCGCCACCATTCGCCCAGACCTTGTGAGCGGCGTGGTGCTTGTCGCGGCCAATGTCGGCCACGCGCCGAGCCCTCCCATCGTGCGCGAAGCCATTCGCAACAGCGCGAATACGTCCCTGCCTGACGATATCCGTCTCAAGGCGCTGTCTTACGCGTTCTTTGCGGAAGGCAATGATCCCCGGCCATGGCTTAAGGGCTGGTTCCCTGAGGTGCTTGCGGCCCAGCGCATCGCTGGCGACAAAACGGCTCGCACGGAAGATTACGC
>CANGOK010000123.1 GCA_947455285.1 Beijerinckiaceae bacterium
CGCGCCGCCCGTGAACTCGCGCTCGCTCCGCCCGCGCGCAAGAACGCCGCGCTGAAGGTCGCGGCCGGGATTTTGCGCACCTCCGTCGCCGACGTGCTCGCCGCCAACGCCCGGGACATGGAAGCCGCCGCCGCCGCTGGCGCCAGCAAGGCCAATCTCGACCGTCTGCTGCTCAACGAGGCGCGCGTCGAGGCCATGGCAAAGGGGCTTGAGGACATCGCTGATCTTCCCGATCCCGTGGGCCGGGTTCTGGCCTCCTATGAGCGGCCCAATGGGCTGAAGATCGATCGCGTGGCGACGCCGCTCGGCGTCATCGGCGTGATCTACGAGAGCCGTCCCAATGTGACGGCGGATGCGGGCGCGCTTTGCCTGAAAGCCGGGAACGCCGCGATCCTGCGCGGTGGCTCCGACAGTTTCCATTCTTCGCGCATCATCCACGCCTGCCTTGTCGAAGGTCTGCGCACGGCGGGCTTGCCCGACGCTGCGATTTCGCTGGTCCCCACGCGCGACCGGGCGGCGGTCGGCGAAATGCTCAAGGGGCTTGGCGGCAATGTCGACGTCATCGTGCCGCGTGGCGGGCGCAGCCTTGTCGAGCGCGTGCAGGAAGATGCGCGCGTGCCTGTCTTCGCTCATCTTGAAGGCATCGTGCATGTCTACGTCGACGCCGCGGCCGATCTTGAAAAGGCGAAGTCGCTCGTCCTGAACTCCAAGCTGCGGCGCACGGGCATTTGCGGCGCTGCCGAGACCATGCTGGTCGACGAGGCTGTGGCGGACACCCATCTTGCGCCGCTCGTGACCATGCTGCTCGACAAGGGCTGCGAGGTTCGCGGCGACGAGCTTGTCCGCAAGGTCGATCCGCGCGTGAAGGACGCGACCGAGGCCGATTGGCATACCGAATATCTTGAAGCCATCATTTCCGTGAAGGTCGTAAAGGGCCTGCAGGCCGCCATGGACCATATCGGCACTTATGGCTCGCATCACACCGATTGCATCATCACCGAGTCGCAACAGGCGGCCGAGCGCTTCCTCGCGGAGGTGGATTCAGCCATCGTGCTGCATAACGCCTCGACGCAGTTCGCAGACGGCGGGGAGTTCGGGTTCGGCGGCGAGATCGGCATCGCGACGGGTCGGATGCATGCGCGTGGACCCGTGGGTCTCGAACAGCTCTGCTCATTCAATTACCGCGTGCGCGGCGACGGCCAGACCCGTCCCTGATCTGCTGGGCGCTCTTTGCAAATCCATCGTTTGGGTCATAATGGCCCAAACGAAACAATGGATGCGGGAGGGTGTGCGCAATGATCAAGGTGCAGGATATCGTCTATGTCGTCCATCGCGCGCCCGATCTTGAGCTTCATGCGAAGTTCCTGACCGATTTTGGCCTGGTCGAAGTCCAGCGCACAGCCGACCGGCTCTATATGCGCGGCGCGGGCGCCTATCCCTTCATCCATGTGACTGAACTTGGCGAACCGGGCTTTGCGGGCGTCGCCATGCTGGCGGGTTCTGCTGCTGAGCTTGAGGAGGCGAGCCGCTTGCCGGGCGCATCGGCCATTGAGGCCGTCGAAGGGCCCGGTGGCTGCCAGCGGGTGCGGCTGACGGCGCCCGATGGCTACCGGGTGGACCTCGTCCACGGCATGACGCTGGTTGATCCCCTGCCGCTGCGGTCGCCTCTGCCGGTCAACTTCGCCTATCAGAAACAACGCGTGAAGAGCTTCCAGCGCCCGGATCACGAACCCGCGCAAATCGTGCGGCTTGGCCATTGTGTGCTGAAGTTTAGCGATGGCGACGCCGGCGCGAAGTGGTTTCGCGAGACCCTTGGCATGATCGTCACCGACCGGCTGCATGCGCCCGGCGATCAGGCGGCGACGCTGGGTAATTTCCTGCGCTGCGACCGGGGTGACCGCCCGGCCGATCATCACACGATTTTCGCCCTGAACACACCCGGCGACATCAATGTCCACCACGTCTCTTTCGAAGTGCAGGACCCGGACGCAGTCCATATTGGTCATGAATGGATGAGGGAGAAGGGTCACAAACTCGCCTGGGGCGTGGGCCGCCATCTGCTGGGCAGTCAGGTCTTCGATTACTGGCGCAGCCCCTGGGGCTATATGTTCGAACATTACGCCGATGGCGATCTGCTGACGGCGGACATGCCAGCGGGCGATTATCCCGCCACGGAAGAAAATCTCGCCCAGTGGGGGCCGGCGCTGGCGCCTCGCTTCTTCGAATCCGTTGTGGTCGATTAGGGAAAGGCCCCTTCCGGGCAGGATAAATAATCCTTCTCGCCTCATGGCAATTTCGTCGCCAACCCTATTTCCGACTCCGGAGAGGGCCGACTAGACGATTGGAAATTTCATGGCTACGGGCAAAGTGAAATGGTTCAACAATCAGAAAGGCTTCGGATTCATCCAGCCTGACGATGGCGGAAACGACGTCTTCGTTCACATCAGCGCCGTCGAGCGGGCGGGCATGTCCACCTTGAACGAGGGCGACAAGATTTCCTACGAACTTGTCGCCGACAAGCGTAGCGGCAAGATGAGCGCCGACAGCCTGAAGAAAATCTGAGCTTTTCGCCGCTTTTCCGGCTGCGCTTTGCGGCGCGGTGGGCCTTTCCCTGCGCATCCCCCTTGCGCTGAAGCTCGCGTCTCGTCATTTTGACGGAAATGAGCATAACTGGAAGGCCTCTCTCCGCACCGCCGTCCGCCCAAGGGCGGAGCGCTCCCGTGCGCCTTCCGGCTTACGCTCCAGGAATGCGCATCGGGCTCTTTGGCGGCACCTTCAATCCACCCCATGCGGGCCATCGGCTCGTCAGCACGATCGCGCTCGCCCGGCTTGGCCTTGATCAGATCTGGTGGCTGGTGACGCCGGGCAATCCGTTGAAGGAAAACGGCGGACTGCCGCCTCTCGAACAGCGCATGGCCGCAGCCGAGACGATGGCGGATCATCCTCGCATCATCGTGACTGGCCTCGAGGCGCAGATCGGCACCCGCTACACCTATGACACCATCGCCTGGCTGACCCGGCGCTGTCCCGGCGTGCGCTTCGTCTGGATCATGGGGGCGGACAATCTGGCGAGCTTCCACCGGTGGCAGCATTGGCGCGACATCGCCGACATGATCCCCATCGCCGTGATCGATCGGCCTGGCTCCACCCTGAAGGCGACCAACAGCCCCGCAGGGGCCTGGCTCACCCCTCATAGGCTCGATGAAACGGATGGACGGCTGCTCGCGCAGGCCCGCGCGCCCGCCTTCGTCTTCATCCACGCCAAGCGTTCTGACCTGTCCTCGACCGAGCTCAGGCGTCGGGGTGAGACGCTCGCGCCCGGAAATTAAGGCCTCGCACGCAATCGAGGTTGAATTTTTCGCGGTTTGGGACCACAGTGCTTCCGTGCCGGCGCATGCCGGTGACAGGAGCATGAAGGCGCTGAGACCCACGATGAACTCCGAAGCGAGCGTTGCGCCGCTTCACCCGGTGAATGGTTCTGCACCCGACACCGGCCAACTCGTGCGGACCGTCCTGCACAGCCTCGAAGACGCCAAGGCTGAAGATCTCGTCTCGATCGACCTGCATGGCAAGACCTCCATCGCCGATCTCATGATCGTGGCGACGGGGCGCTCTAGCACGCATGTCGGCGCGATCGCTGACCGCGTCGTCAAGGCCTGCAAGGAAGCGGGCGCCCAGACCCCCAAGGTCGAGGGCCTGCCGCATTGTGATTGGGTTCTGGTCGATGTCGGCGATGTCATCGTCCATATTTTCCGGCCTGAAGTGCGTGCGTTCTACAATCTGGAAAAGATGTGGGGCGGCGACAGGCCGGGCGAGCGGAGCCCGCAGGGCGCACGCGCCGCCGGTTAAGCGGCGCGGCTGCCCATGCGTCTCATGTTGATCGCCATTGGGCGGCTGAAGGCCGGGCCCGAACGTGAGCTTTGCGCGCGCTATATGGAGCGCGCCGCCGCCGCCGCGCGCAGCGTGGGCCTCACTGGCGTCGAACTTCGCGAAATCGAAGAGGGCAGGGCGCGTCGCCCGGAAGACCGCAAGGCCGAGGAAGCGCGCGCACTGATGGCGCTCGTGCCGCCGGGCGCGCGGCTGATCCTGCTCGATGAGCGGGGCAAATCGATTGGCAGCGAGGCTTTCGCTGAGGACATGGGCCGCGCCCGGGACGCGGGAGCCCCCGCCCTTGTTCTCGCGCTTGGTGGACCGGACGGCTTTGATCCCGCCTTGCGGGGGCAGGCTGCTCTGGTGCTCGCCTTCGGCGCCATGACCTGGCCCCATCAACTCGCGCGGATCATGGCCGCCGAGCAGATCTACCGCGCCATCACCATTCTGGCGGGCCATCCCTACCACCGGGTCTAGTTTTTGCGGCCCTTGCCGCGCCCGCGCCACACTCGTACAGCTTGGTAAGGTCCGAATCGCCCCGTTCTCCAGAGGTCGCGCCTGAACCGCTTGTCCGTAATCTGCTCCGTCTTGCTCGCAACGGCTTTCGCCGGCGCGTCGGCGTTATTTGCGGGCGTCGCCTTGGGCCAGACGGCGGAAGACCTGCGCCAGCAGCTCGACAAGGGGCAGAGCGATCTGCGCACCGTAGAAGAGTCCCGGCAGGCTGCCGAGGAGCAGCGGCGCAAGATCGAGACTGAGGTTGAGCTGATTCGCAACGATCGCGCTCGCTTGACTGGCGCGCTGATTGAAACCACCGCGCGGGCGCGGGCGGGCGAAGGCCGCATCGCGGAGATCGAGGCGCGGCTTGCGACGTCTCAGGCGAGCGAAACGGCCATTCGCCGTTCCCTCGAAAGCCGCCGCGGCGTCATCGCTGATGTCCTCGCAGCCTTGCAGCGTATGGGCCGCCGCCCCCCGCCCGCCGTGCTGGTGCGCCCCGAAGATATGCTTGAGGCGATCCGCACCTCGATGCTGCTGGGCGCGGTCGTGCCGGAGTTGCGTACCGAAACCGAGGCGCTCGCCTCCGACCTTGGCGATCTCGTGCAGGCCCGCACCGCCATCGTCACTGAGGCTGAGGCCCTGCGCAAGGAACTTGCGAGCCTCGCCATTGAGCGCGAACGGGTCGCCGCCCTCGTCGAGGCGCGCCAGAAGACTCTCGCAGAAGCTGAAAAGGCGTTGGCTGGCGAGCGAGCGCGTGCGAGCGATCTCGCCCGTCAGGCTGGCGACCTTAAGGAACTCATCATGCGCATGGAGAGCGATGTCGCCTCCGCAATGCGTGGAGCTGAAGCCGCGCGACGCGCCGACGAAGAGCAGCGGCTTGAAACGCGTCCACGCACGGCTTCGCTTCCCTTCAAGGATGCGGCGAGGCTCGCCCCCGCCATTCCTTTCGCGCAGGCGCGCGGCCTCTTGCCCCTGCCTGTTAGCGGTTCGCTGGTCAAAGCCTATGGGTCGCCTGATGGATTTGGCGGCGCGGAGAAGGGGCTTTCCCTTGCGGCCCGGCCGCGCGCGGTCGTGGCTTCCCCTAGCGATGGCTGGATCGCATTCTCAGGGCCATATCGGACTTACGGACAACTCTTGATCATCAATGCGGGCGGGGGCTACTATATTGTTCTGGCCGGTATGGACCGGATCAATGTCGAGGTGGGTCAGTTCGTCCTGACCGGAGAGCCCATCGCCGTAATGGGCGACGGCTCGGCGAAGACGGCGGCGGCGATTGCAATTGGCGCGACGCAGCCCATTCTATATGTTGAGTTTCGGAAAGACGGGACTGCAATCGATCCTGGCCCATGGTGGGCTAGATCGGAGCTGGAAAAGGTTCGCGGATAATGCGCAAGGTCTCTCTTGTTCTGCTTGGCGCCGTGATGGGCGCTTCGGTGGTCACCATCGGCAGCCAGACCCATCTGCTCGCCGCGGCCGCCCGGGCCGCCGGGACCGACACCTATCGCAACCTCAACCTTTTCGGCGACGTCTTCGAGAAGATTCGCTCCGACTATGTGGAGCGCCCGGACGAGCAGAAGCTGGTCGAGTCAGCCATCAATGGCATGCTCACCTCGCTTGATCCCCATTCGAGCTATATGGACGCCAAGAGCTACCGCGACATGCAGGTGCAGACGCGCGGTGAGTTCGGCGGCCTTGGCATCGAGGTCACGCAGGAAGAGGGCCTTGTGAAGGTCGTCACCCCCATCGACGATACGCCGGCCTCGCGCGCAGGCATCATGGCGGGCGACCTCATCAGCGCCATCGACGATGAAGCGGTGCTGGGCCTCACGCTCAATCAGGCCGTCGACAAGATGCGTGGTCCCGTCAACACCAGCGTCAAGCTGACCGTGCTGCGCGGCGCGCAGAAGGAGCCGCGCGAGGTCAAGCTTACCCGCGCTGTCATCCAGATTCGCTCGGTGCGCTCGCGTCAGGAAGGCGACGACATCGGCTACATCCGAATCACGCAGTTCAGCGAGCAGACCTTCGACGGGGTGAAGCAGGCGCTGCAGAAGTTCCAGCAGGACATGCCCGGCGACAAGCTGAAGGGTTATGTGCTGGATCTGCGCAACAATCCCGGCGGATTGCTCGACCAGTCGGTCTCCGTCTCCAACGCCTTCCTCGACAAGGGCGAGATCGTCTCGACCCGCGGCCGCAACGCCGATGAGACCCAGCGCTACAACGCGCGCGGCGCGGGCGACATTTCGAAGGGCAAGCCGGTGGTCGTGCTGATCAACGGTGGCTCAGCCTCGGCCTCTGAAATCGTCGCAGGCGCATTGCAGGATCACAAGCGGGCGACGATCCTCGGCACCCGTTCCTTCGGCAAGGGCTCGGTGCAGACGATCATTCCGCTCGGCCAGAACAACGGCGCCCTGCGTCTCACGACGGCGCGCTACTACACGCCTTCGGGCCGTTCGATTCAGGCCAAGGGCATCGATCCCGACATCCAGATCCTGCAGGACGTGCCGGATGAATTGAAGGGGCGGGACGAGACCAAGGGCGAGGCCTCGCTCAAGGGTCATCTGAAGAACGGCGAGGACGAGAAGGGTGGTTCGCAGGCCTATGTTCCGCCGGACCAGTCCAAGGACAAGCAGCTTAACGCAGCCTTCGACATCCTGCGCGGCGTGAAGCGGGCGCAGGCGAGCGAAGAGAAGAAGGCCGAACCCGCCGCGAAATGATTGGTGAATCGTTGAAGTGATTCGAAACGCCGGTCTGGTCTCCAGATCGGCGTTTTTGCCGTTTGGAACGCTCGACGAAATTGTCAAGTTAAAGCACAGTAGCGCTGGATGTGGGTGATTCGCTGCATCGGGCTGACCTTGAGCCGATTCTGACATGGCAACCGATGACCTGTACGCGCCTTTGGGGCTCGACCGCCCCGCGAAAAGCCCTCCAAGGCGCGCAGCCCCATGGGGATGGCTTGCGCTTGGGGGTTTGGGCGTAGCCATATTTGCCCTTGTCGCCTTCAGCTTAGCGACAGACGATGGCATGGGCGGGCGGCCCTACGCCGAAGTCGTCATCCAGAGCGATCCCCCGCCAGCAGAGCCGCCGGTCCTCCCGCCGCTCGCCTCGGCGCCGTCGCAGCCTGCATCGCCAGTCCTGCGATCGGGAGCGCCGCCGAAGTCCTCCGGCGCCGCCATCTTCGATTTGGACGCGGACGCCCGCCCCGCGACTTCAGGTCCTCTTGTACTCAAAGTGCCGCAGGGGACCGAGCAATCCGTCGTTCAGCAGGACACGCGGGACATTTCTCGCCAGCCTTTGGGTCTTTCGCTCACGCCTGCGCCTGATCCGCGCCTCGTGGAGAAGGGTCGCCATGGGCCTCTGCCGCGCATCGGCGCGGACGGGGCGCGTCCATCCGAGGTCTATGCTCGGCCATTGGTCAGCGTTGCAAGCCTCAAAGCCGGTGCGCCGCGCATCGCCCTTGTGGTCGGCGGCATGGGCCTCAACGCCCGCGCCACGCGCTTAGCCATCGAAACGCTGCCCGGCGCGGTGACGCTGGGCTTCGCTCCCTATGGCGCTGATCTTGACCGGCAGGCGGCGGAGGCTCGCGAGGCCGGGCATGAACTGCTGCTGCAGACGCCCATGGAGCCGATCGATAAATCCGCCATACCCGGACCCCATACGCTGCTTTCGGGCGCCGAGCCCGCGCAGAACCTTGATGGGTTGCGTTGGCATATGTCGCGGTTGACGGGCTACGTGGGCATCGCGAATTTTCTGGGCGGGCGCTTCATGGCCCGCGAGCCGGATTTCGCCCCCGTGATTCGGGAAATCGCCGGGCGCGGACTACTTTTTCTCGACGATGGCTCCTCGCCGCAGAGCCTTGCGCCCGGCATAGCCGCAGCAGCCGGTCTCCCCTTCGTCCGGGCCGATGTGGTGCTGGACGCGAACCCGAGGCCGGAGGCGATCGAGGCGGCGCTTGGCCGACTTGAGGCCATGTCCCGCGCCAAAGGCGCAGCTACAGGCTATGCGGCGGGCCTGCCGGGCGCTATGGAGGCCGTGGCGCGTTTTGCGCGGGGGCTGGAGCGACGAGGCGTCGCGTTGGTTCCTCTTAGCGCGCTCGCCTCGCGTGAACCTGCCTCAGCGGGTCTCGCACGGTGACGATGTGCTGGTTGGGCGGCTGGCGTTGGAGTGGAGCAGGGCATGAAACAGACCCTCTATCGACCCTGTGTGGGCGTCATGCTCATCAATCGCGCGGGTCTCGTCTTTATCGGACGGCGTCGTAACAAGCGCCTGGTGGAGCACGTCGCCCCCAATCACGAGTGGCAGATGCCTCAGGGCGGCATCGATCCGGGCGAAGACCCATGGACCGCCTGCCTGCGTGAACTCCATGAAGAAACCAACGTGACCTCAGTCTCCCTGCTGGCCGAGGCGTCGGACTGGTACGCCTATGACCTGCCCAACGATGTGGCCAACAAGGCCTGGCGGGGTCGCTACCATGGCCAGAGGCAGAAATGGTTCGCCCTGCGTTTTGAAGGCGACGATAGCGAGATCGACATCCATAGCCCCGGCGGCGGCGCCCATAAGCCCGAGTTCGACGCCTGGCGCTGGGAGCCCATGATCAATCTCCCGGACCTGATCATCCCCTTCAAGCGCCCGGTTTATGAAAAGGTGGTCGCCGATTTCGCCTCCTTCGCAGGCAAGCTGACGCCCTGAACGGTCGCATTCCCGCAGCGACGCGCTAAGATCAGGACTCCTGCAGCTGGGAGACCTTCATGCTCGCCGACCCCATCGTCATCGTCGCCGCCGCCCGCACGCCCATGGGCGGTTTTCTGGGCGCGCTTGGCGGCTGCCCTGCTCCGCGTTTGGGCGCCATCGCCATTGAAGCCGCGGTCGCCCGCGCCGGGATCGCGGGAGAAGCG
>CANGOK010000124.1 GCA_947455285.1 Beijerinckiaceae bacterium
ACGCTCACAAGGCGGATCTCATCCTCTTCCTCAAGGCTGCGCCGCACATTGGAAAAGAAAATACGCCCACCAACCGCTTCTTCGGTCATCGCTCAATCTCCCTGTCGCCTTCCTTTTGGAGGCTGGGGAGGGGCTTGGCAAGGGTGGGGCGAAGGATGGTGGCGTCAGTCGATTGTTTGGTCGACAAGGAAATCCCTTGCGCCCATGGCGTCGAGCTTCGCCCAGAGAGCGTCTGGGTCTATGGGCGTCGACTTTATCGGCTCAAGTAACAACTTATCGCCCACGCGGCTGATGCGGACTTCCTTGCCCTCTAAGCGGAAATCACGGGGCAGGCAGACCGCTTGCCTGCGGCCATGCTTGACGAGCTTAGCGGTTGTAGGTTGTGCTAGGGAGAGCCTTCGGCGTTTCGGGAAGGTCAACAAGAAGCCTCGTTTTGTTGGACGGGGCTTCTGCCTCCGCGAGGTTTGAAAGCCTGATGCCGAAGCAGCGCATGAACTAAAGCATAGCAAATATTCTGCAGCGTTCCAATCCGCCGATGCATTTCGACAAAAAAGAGCCCCGGAAAACCGGGGCTCTCTCTGGTCTCAGACCACTTCCTTGCGGGTGTCCGCGTCGGCGGGTTTTTCGTACCACTTGGGGTCCATGCGGCAGGTGACGCCGTTTTCCTTCAAGGTGGCTTCGTATTCGTTGCGGATATAGGGGTCTTCCATCCAGTAGGGGATGGCGGTGCCGCCCTGGTTCACGTCGATCGCCGTGTAATCCGTGTGCTTCTGGCCGGGGGCGCCCGGGTCGCGGCCGGGGTTGTGGGGGCCGAACCAGGCGGTCAGGCGGAAGTCGTCCTTCGAGACGCTGAAGTGCTGGTGGTACCAGCGCGCGCCGCCCGGCGCCGCCGTCACGAGGCCCACGGGCTCGTAATCGAGGCGGTTGACCTGATCGGCCATGCCGTTCTCCCAGGGCCGCTCGCCGCAGCGCTCGGGCCAGGAATAGGTGTAGCCCTTGCCCTTCAGGCAGATCAGCACGGCGGCTGAGGTATGGGCGTGGCCCTTGGAGTAGCGGCCGTTCTCGTGCTGGCCGATCCAGTAATAGAAGCTGTTGTTCGTCATGAAGGGCTCGACGCGGCGATAGCCGACCGAGCGGCGGTTATCGAGCGGGAGTTCGCAGTTGATGACGTCGGGGATGAAGTTGGTCTTGCGCATGGCGAGGCCGCGCACCGGATCGGGCTCGATGTCGTCCTTGGCCTTGAAGAAGTCGTCGGCGCCAGAAAAGCGGTCGGAGAAGACGAAGGGGTTCTCGAACACAGCCTGCGCATTCTGCAGCGCGTTCAGCACGACCGGGGCAGTGGTGCCAGCCAGCAGCAGGGCGCCGCCGGAGGTCGCGTTGACGTGGCGGTGCATGGCGTTCATCGGGATCGAGAACATCGAGCCCTTCTGCCATTCGAAGACATGCTTCTTGGACTGGCCCTCGATCCAGACTTCGGTCGAGCCGCGCCCTTCCACCACGAGGAAGATCTCCTCGTACATGTGCTTTTCAGGGTTCAGCGCGCCGCCAGGCGGGATTTCGACGACATAGCAGCCCCATTTGGTCTCGGTGCCGTAGAGCTGGATGAAATGGCCTTTGCCGCCGGTGCGCTTCCAGGGCATCAGGGGCAGGTTCTGCACCTTGCTGATGCCGATGCCGCGGAACACCGGGATGCCCTCGGCCTCCATCCATGCGTCATAGGGGGTCGGCTGCTTCTTGAATTCGCCGAAGCCCGCCTTCTTGGCGCCGGCCGGCTCGTGCCAGTGAACGCCGTCTTTCCCGTCATGGGGCATGGGATCCTCCTTGGACCTGCTCTGGGTTGAAATCCTGTCCTTGGCTAATCCGTCAAAGGTTCAACTCTGTCAATCTTGGCAGGCGCCAGTTGACACCAATCCCGCCATGCGCGAACGAAGCAGGGAAGGAAGCGATCCGGGGAGTTGAAGCGGCGCATGGCGAACGAAGATCAGAAGAAACCGGCTGGTCACTCCATGGACCAGCACGCCAAGGGCCTGAGCTGGGCGCATGAACACGCCGAAGACGCCGACCATGACCACGACGAATTCGACTCCGATGTTCCGCTTGAGCAGAACCCCCTCTGGATTCAGGACAATGTGACGCTGATCAGCGTCGGCATCGACATCGGCTCCTCCGGCACGCAGGTCATTTTCTCCAAGATCCGCCTGCGCCGCCTCGCCGAGGAGCTGACCAGCCGGTTTTACGTCGTCTCCCGCGACACCCTGTTCCTGTCTCCGGTCTCCCTGACTCCCTACGCCAGCGAGACGCGCATAGATGACAAAGCCCTGCGCAAGATCGTCGAGGACGCCTATGAAGCTGCGGGGCTGACCCCCGGCGAGATCGACGCGGGCGCGGTGATCCTGACCGGCGAGGCGCTGCGGCGCGAGAACGCTCAGGGCATTTCGGCCATGCTGTCTGAGGCGGGCGGCGATTTCGTCTGCGCCACCGCCGGCCATCACATGGAATCCATGCTCGCCGCCTATGGTTCGGGCGCTGCGCAAGCCTCGCTTGACCTTGGCAAGCGGGTTTTGAACATCGACATCGGCGGCGGCACCACCAAGCTTGGCCTGCTCGACAAGGGCCAGTGCGTCGCGACCGCCGCCTTCCATGTGGGCGGACGCCTGCAGGTGGTGGACGAGAATTTCCACATCACCCGCCTCGATCCCGCTGGTAAGCACCACGCCAAGCGCGCTGGCTTCGACTGGAATCTGGGCGATCAGGTCACCAGCGCCGATCTCGAAAAGGTGGCTGACGTGATGGCCGAGACGCTGATTGCGGCCCTGACGCATCGCCCCATGGCCCACGACGTCGAGCATCTCTATCTTACCGATCCAATCATGGATTTCGGCGATCTCGGCGGCATCATGTTCTCGGGCGGCGTCGCTGAATATGTCTACGAGCGCGAGCCTCGCGATTTCGGCGACATGGGCAAGCGACTGGGTTCCGCGCTGGCGCGCAAGGTCGCGGCCGGACGTTTCCCCTGGCCTCTATTGCCGGCGCGCGAATGCATCCGCGCCACGGCTTTGGGCGCTTCGGAATATTCGGTGCAGCTCTCGGGCAACACCTGCTTCATCTCCAATCCCGGCGCCCTTCTGCCGCGCCGCAACCTGCAGGTGATCTCGCCGAGCTTCGAGTTCGAGGAAGAGGTGGATGCGGAGGCGCTGGGCCGGGCCATCATCGCCCATCGCAAGGCCTTCGAAGTGGAGAGCGCGGATATCGACATCGCGCTCGCCCTCCACTGGAAGGGCATGCCCGCCTATGACCGCATCTTCGCGACCGCGCGGGGCATCGCCATCGGCCTTGCCGACCATATCGAGGCCTGCAAGCCCATCTATGTGACGCTCGACGGCGACATCGCCCAGACGCTGGGCGCTGTGCTGCGTGAGGACTGCAAGGTGATGAGCGAAATCCTCGTCATCGACGGCGTGATGCTTATGGATTTCGACTATATCGACCTCGGGAGGGTGCGAATCCCCTCTTACACGGTGCCGGTGACCATCAAATCGCTGGTCTTCAGCGAGGATCCGCGCGGTCCGCGCGCCAAGGAACGCATCCACCATGTGGAAGCCGACCACGACCATCATCACCACGGGCATGGACACGGGCATAGCCATGGGCATGGCCATCATCACCACGATCACGGGAAAGGGAGCTGACCTTTCCCATGATCCGGTGTTATGAAGCAGATTAATCGACGCTAAGTCGGCAAAGCGGGGCCCGGCCAATAGCCGGGCTGCGGGCGGGGAACGATCCAGGGAGGCGAATGTGCTGAGCGTCCGGTCACTGAATACCGAATACAAGACCCAGAAGGGCCCCCCCGTTAAGGCGGCGCAGGATGTCTGTTTCGAAGTGCCCAAGGGCATGTTCTTCACGCTGCTTGGCCCCTCGGGCTGCGGCAAGACCACGACCCTTCGCTCCATCGCGGGGCTTGAGCGCCCGACTTCGGGCGAGATCGAGGTGAATGGGCGGATCGTCTATTCCTCGGCGCAGAGCCTTTTCGTACCACCCAACAAGCGCAATTTCGGCATGGTGTTCCAGTCCTACGCCATCTGGCCGCACATGACCGTCTTCGCCAATGCGGCCTTTCCGCTGGAAGTGCGTCCCAACAAGCTGCCGAAGGCGCAGATCGCCGACAAGGTGATGAAGGTGCTGCATGCGGTGGGCCTCGATCATCTGGCCGAGCGCGACGCCACCAAGCTTTCCGGCGGCCAGCAGCAGCGCCTTGCGCTCGCGCGCGCGCTTGTCATGGAGCCCGAGCTTTTGCTGCTCGACGAGCCGCTGTCCAACCTCGACGCCAAGTTGCGCGACCGTATGCGGGTTGAGTTGAAGCGCATCCAGCGGGAGCTAGGTCTGACGACCATCTACGTCACCCACGATCAGGGCGAGGCGCTGGCGCTTTCGCATGAGATCGCTGTCATGAGCGAGGGGCGCATCGTCCAGATCGGCTCGCCGCGTACGATCTATGAGCGTCCCCACAATCGATTCGTGGCCGACTTCATCGGCTCGACGAATTTCGTGGACGGGCAGACGCTGGGCAAAGACGAGGCGACGGGCCTCTTCCGCGTGCGCACGCAGCTTGGCGATCTTCTGGCGAGCGCTGAGGCCGAGCTTGTGGCCGGCTCTTCCGTGACGCTGTCGATCCGCCCGGAGGATGTGGAGTTGAGCGAAGACCCCGCGCCCGAGGGCCGTTTGCTGAACACCTGCGAAGGCGTGATGGATCTGCGTGTTTTCCTCGGCGACTTTGTAGACTTTCAGGTCAAAGTGGGCGATTACCTTCTGCAATCGCGCGGGCATCCGTCCTTGCGCACGCCGGTCGGCGCGAAGATCAATGTCCGCATGGATCCGCACAAGTGCCTGGCGCTGCCCGCCGAAGCCTCAGCGGCGCGCGCCGCCGCCTGAGCGCCAGACTTTTCGCCGCTCGCGGCAAACCATTGACGACGCCATTAAACGAAGAAGGAGAGCTTTATGGCCAAGAACGCAATCGTCTCCGACGATCTTGCCCAGAAATTCGCGACCGAGAAGGACACCCCTTATCTGCGCTGGGTGCATGATGAAGGCCTCGACGTCATCAGCGCTCATTACATCCGCAATCTGCGCACGGTCGAACTGAAGCCTTGGGCGCGTCGCGGCGGCAAGGGCGTTTACATCAACCATGAAGCCTCGCGCACCTCGAACGATTGCTACGTCTGCGAAATCCCCGCGGGCAAGAAGCTTGAGCCCCAGCGCCAGCTCTTCGAGGAAATGATCCTCGTGCTCGACGGCCGCGGCTCGACCACCGTGTGGAACGACGCCGGTCAGCGCATCACCTTCGAGTGGAAGTCCGGCGCGCTCTTCGCCATTCCGCTCAACACCTGGCACCAGCACTTCAACGGTTCGGGCTCCGAGCCCGCCCGTTTCGTGTCGGTGACCAATGCGCCCCCGATCATCAACCTCTATGAAGACATCAACTTCGTCTTCAACACCCCGCATGACTTCAAGGAGCGCTTCAACGGCGAGCCCGATTACTTCTCCGCCAAGGGCGATCAGCAGGGCTTCAAGCTCGTCACGAACTTCGTGCCGGACGCGCCGAACATTCCGCTCATCACCGCCAAGGAGCGCGGCGCGGGCGGCGGCCACATTCGCTTCAACATGGCGAAGGGCTCGATGAACAGCCACATCTCGCAGTTCCCCATCGGCACCTACAAGAAGGGCCATGCCCATGGTCCTGGCGCCCACGTCATCATACTCGGCGGTCAGGGCTATTCGCTGATGTGGCCGGAGGGCGACGAGCCCAAGCGCTACGATTGGGAGATCGGCACCATGATCGTGCCGCCCAACATGTGGAACCACCAGCACTTCAACACCGGCACGACACCCTCGCGCTATCTGGCGTTCAAGCATGAGGTCGTTTCGATCCGCAACGCTCAGGGCGTGCCGAAGGCCTGGATCTCCAAGCGCATCGGCGGCGACCAGATCGACTACGCCGACGAAATGCCGGTCGTGCGCAACATGTTCAAGGACGAGCTCGCCAAGGTCGGTCTTGAGCCGCGCATGGATGAGGCCTACAAGACCGAACTGGAAACGCTGCCGCCGAAGGTGGCCTGATCGCCTGATCGCCAGATCGGCGGTTTCACGACGTCGGCGGCCTGCGGATTACGTCCGCGGGCCGCTTTTCATTCATCACCGACCTATGGAGAAGACCTTGGCTGAACAGGGACACGGGCAGGCTGGCCACAACAGCGCCGCCCAACGCGAGGAAGTCGTCTGGGAACGCTGGACGAAAAAGCGCACCTTCGTGCGCGCCCTCGAAGGCACCTATGGCGAACTGGTGCGCGAACTTTTCAATCAGCCGCGCGTCTACCCGACGAGCGATCATAAGTGGAAGGGCGGTCCCGGCCACTATGGCAAGAAGATCATCAACCCGCAGTCGGTGAAGGTCGCCCAGTCCATCGAGACCCATATCGAGGTCTTCTCGCCCGGCGGCTATGGCCAGAAGCATGGCCACATGAACAGCGCTGTCTTCTTCGTGCTGAAGGGCACGGGCCATGACGTGCATGACGGTCGCCGTTACGACTGGGAGGCGGGCGACGCGCTCATCGTCGAGAACGCCTGCGTCCACCAGCACTTCTCCGACGATCACGATGACGAATGCATCACGCTGGTGATGAAGGCCAAGCCTCTGTTCCTCTTCATGCACCTTCTCTTCCAGAAGGTGGCGGAATTCCCGCCGAAGGATGGAACCGCCAAGCAGCTTGCCTATTCGCCCCCGGCCGATCTCTGAGGTGCAACCATGAGCTTTATCGATCCGCGCGAACGTGAACGCGCCCAGACCCATACCCTGACCGCCGACTTCTACGACGCAGCTCTCGAAGCCTCGAAGGTCTTCCGCAAGGGCTATGATGAGCAGATGAACATCGTGAAGGCCGCGCAGATGCCTTTCGAGCGTTCGCGCCATGGCCTCATCAAGCACATCATCAATGAGCGGATGAACACGAAGGAATACTGCCTCGACATCTACATGCAGTTCCTGCCGGGCGGCAAAGCCTCGGGTAAGCATCGGCATCTGTCGGAGGAAGTGTTCTACGTCGTCGAAGGCAGTGGTTATGATCTGCATTGGGACGTGCGCTTCGACTGCCATGACGTCATGGAGTTCGAATGGGACGCCGAGCCCCGCAAGTTCGAATGGAAGGCGGGTGACTTCGTCTATATTCCGCCCTACGTCGCTCATCAGCACTTCAACGCTGACCCCAGCAACGAAGCCCGCATCATCGTTTGCAACAGCCGCATCGTGAAGGCCATGGGCTTCGACTGGTTCGAGCAGCTTGAGGACGCGCAGGGCTACTGAGCCATATGCCGGCGCATTTCGCCGCCGGCGTTCCCATTTCCGAACGTCGGCGCTCTAGAGGCGCCGGCGTTTCTCGTTAAAGGAGGCGTTGATGTGCGGAGAAGAAGACGAGGCCCCAACCTCCCTCGAGGACAATCTCTATACCGCTTTTCTGGCCCATACGCGTGCGCTGCTCTCTGAACATGCGCGGCTCAAGGGGCGTGATCCCGAGAGCGTGAATGGTTACGCCGATGCGCTTTTTGCAGCTGCGCTGCGCCGCGCGCGTAGCGATTGCGAAGCGCGCGAACCTGCCGAGCGCTATGACATGCTGGCCATCCAGCCGCTCGTTTTCGCAAGGCTCGCAGGCTTTCTCGCTTCGCATCTTTCGCTTGGCGAAGATCCGTTGCGCAGGGTGATGGAGGCCATGATGCATGGCTATGCGGAAGCCGAGCAGCTTGAGCGCGAACATGGTCACGATCATGACGAGGATGATCCTGATCACACCCATGGCCCCGGCAGCCATTACCACCAATAAAAAAAACCCTCTCCCGATGGGAGAGGGTTTTCTCTTTTCGTGGCGCCTATCGCATCAGATCTTGAAGGATTCGTGCGTCTCGGGCGCGAAGAGGTCTTCGGGCTTCAGGAGGCGCTTCGAGAGGCCGCATTCGTAGTGATACTTGAGGAAGGTCGAGAGAACCTTCTCGTTCTCCTGCAGGCCATAGGCCCAGTAGTTCGAGCCCATTTCCTTGATCGTCTGGTCCACTTCCCAGTTCAGGAAGGGCAGCATGGCCTTCAGCACGGCGGTCTCGCGCAGGTCTGCGTAGGTGCGCTTCTGCGATTCCACGAAGGCCTTGTAGAGAGCCTGGGCCACCCAGCGGTTCTGCTCATAGACATCGCGGCGGATCGCGATCGTGTGCATGATCGGGAAGATCCCGGTCTTGCGGAAATAGTCCTTCTCCACATCGCCGTAGTTCTCGAACAGGCGCACCACGTTCTTGCCGTCATAGGTCGAGGGCGCGCGCGCCGTGTGCAGCGCGTCGATTTCGCCATCGCGCAGCATCTGCGAGAGCGTCTTGTCGTCGGCGATGGCGTGGACCTTGATGTTCGCGGGCAGATCGAGCGCCAGCTTCTCGGGACGGCCGGGCTCTTCCTCGCCGCCGGTGTAATAGGTCACGCTGTCCACCGGCACGCCATAGTGTTCGGCGAGGGTGCCGCGAATCCACACAGGCGCCGTCATCTGGAATTCCGGCACGCCGACTTTCTTGCCGATGAGATCCTTGGGCGTGCGAATGCCTGACTTGGCGTTCACATAGATGCAGGAATGGCGGAAGAAGCGCGAGGGGAAGATCGGGATCGCCACGAAGCGGCGCGGCTCGCGGAAGAGCGAGACGGTGTAGGACGAGAGCGACATCTCCGCGACGTCGAACTCCTGATGACGCAACATGCGGAAGAAGGTCTCTTCCACCGGCAGGTCATGATAGTTGATGTTGATCCCGTCGGGCTGAACGGAGCCGTCCTGAATGGCGCGCGTGCGGTCATAGTTCCAGCAGGCGAGCGTCAGATTGAGTTTCGACATTGATTCCTTCCCCGGGATCGGTGGTTGATCGTGCTGATTAATAAATGGCGCGAGCTTTATACCCGAGCCTGATGGAAATGGCATTGGCTGTTTCAACGACGAGCGGCGCATAGCGCGACAGCGTTTCGTTGGACAGCCGTTGCAGCGGACCCGCCATGCCAACCGCGCCGACGACAAGCCCGGTGGAATCGCGCACGGGGGC
>CANGOK010000125.1 GCA_947455285.1 Beijerinckiaceae bacterium
CCGATGCGCATGCCGGTGATGAGCACAGGCAGCGCGCCGGGCAGCAGCACATGGCGGAATGTGTCAAAGCTTGAAGCGCCCATGGAGCGCGCGGCGCGCAAATAACGCTCCTCCATATTGGAGAAGGCGGCGATGGTGTTGAGCGCGATGGGGAAGAAAGCGTAGGTCGCGCCATAGGCGACTTTCGATCCCGCGCCGATGCCGAAGAACAGGATGAACATCGGGAAGAACAGGGTGATCGGCACGGTGAAAAGGCCTGCGATCACCGGCTCGATCACTTGCGTAGCGAGTTTGGAGCGTGTGATCGCATAACCTGCAAGAACGCCCGCGACGATGGCGATGGCGAAAGCCTTGGCGATGGTGGTGAGCGTGACGACCACGGCGGACCAGAAGGAAGAGGTCTGCACGAGGCGTTCAAGGGCTTTAAAAACCGTGACGGGCTTTGGCAGGAAAAGCGCGCTGACGCCACCCGTCTCAGTCGCGAAGAACCACGCCCCCGCGACGATCGCCAGGAAGGCCATCTGCACCGAACGCGTGGCGAAATTGGAGCGTTCCACGCTCAGGCTCCCGCGCTCTGGGGTTGCGGATCGCGCTGGGCCGCCATGGCGGCGCGGATCTCGTCACGCAGCAGCGCGTAGCATTCATTGCGCAATTCGCTGAAGCGCGGCTCCAGCATGAAATCGGGCGAACGCGGATGAGGCTCATTGACGTTGATGATCGTCTTGATGCGGCCAGGACGCGCGCTCATCACCACGATACGGTCGGAAAGGAACACAGCTTCGGCCAGCGAGTGAGTGACGAACACGATGGTCTTGCCGGTCGCAGCGAGAAGCTGAGACAAATCTTCGCCCAGCACCATGCGCGTTTGTTCATCGAGCGCGGCGAATGGCTCGTCCATGAGTAGGATGTCGGTCTCGACGCAGATGCCGCGCGCCATGTTCACGCGCTGGCGCATGCCTACAGACAGTTGCTCGGGATAATGGCCCGCAAAGGACGCCATGCCGACGGCCTTGAGGGCGCTCATGGCGCGATCATCCCATTCCGCTTGCGGGATGCCTTGAAACTTGAGGGCGATACGGAAGTTTTCGATGATCGTATACCAGGGAAACAGGGTGCTTTCCTGAAACACGAAAGCGACCTTGTCGGGGTGGGGCGCGCCATCGACGGGGCGGCCATCGACGAGGCAGGTTCCGCTGGTGGGTTTGAAGAGACCGCCGACGATGTTGAGCAAGGTGCTCTTGCCGCAGCCCGAGGGACCAAGAAGGCAAAGGAACTCGCCTTTCTTGATGTCGAGCGACACATCGTCGAGGGCCAGCACGGCGCTCGATTCATCCGCAGCGCCATAGCGCTGCGTGATATTGCGGATCGAAATAGCCGTATCGCTCATCAGTCAAAGGCCCTCGAGGCGTCGAGACGCCCCGCATGGGGCGTCCGATCCGACATCATTCAGAGTTTCACCGGCGCAAAGCCGGGCAGGAAGAGTTCGTTCGCATCGGGGATCCGATCAAGGATTTCGAGATCCTTGAGGGATTTACGAATGGTCTCGATCGCCTTGGGGTTGAAGGCGCCATCCATGGAGAGCATCTGCATTTCATAGTCGTAGCTCTTGTCCACGACGCTGACCGGAAGGCTCATAGTGGCGGCGATGATCTTCACCGTCTCCTCGCGATTCTCCTTCATGAATTTCGCGGTGGTGAACCACGCATGGAGGAAACGCTTCAACAGATCAGGATTGTTCTTGATCAGATTGCGATGCGCGAAGATGGCGTGTGTGTGGAAATCGGGCACCGCCTCGCCAAAAGTGGCGAGCAAGCGGCCTTCGCCGTTTTCGACGAGGTTCCAGGTTTCCTGAATTGAATTGACGCTACCAGCAAGTTCGCCTGATTTCATCGCGGCGAGGCGCGTGCGCATTTCGCCCATGGCGGTGACGTCGATGCCGGTGGGTCCCCAGCCCTTGCTCTCGGCAAGGCGGCGGGTGAGCCAATCGGTGAGCGAGCCGGCGGTGGTCACGCCGATGCGCTTGCCCTTGAGGTCGTCGATGGTCTTGATGGGACCATCCTTCATCACGACGAGGGACATGTTGCGCGGCTCGGAGGCCATGGCCGCCACAGCGATGGCGGGCACACCCTTGGCCGCATAGCCCATGCCGGGGCCGGAGCCGAAACCGACGTCGATGACGCCAGCGGCCATCGCCTGCTGCATCTGGCCGTCGCCGCGGAAAACGGAAATCTCAGCGTCGATCCCATCTGCGGCGAATATGCCTTTGGCCTTGGCGAGATCCGCGCCCGAGAAGGGGAAGGATGAACCGATTGATTTTCCGATGCGCAGTTTATCGGCGGCGAAAGCCGGTCCGGCCTTCATGGCCACGCCGGTCATCGCAGTGATGGCGATCGCGCTACGACGCGTGAGCTTCATCTTCAGTCCTCCCCTGCCGCCGGGGCTGTAGCCCGACCCTTTCCATTTCATAGATCACGATGCCCCGAAGCAATCGCCCGGGAGGCTTTATTGAATATAGTGTGCAGGCTATAAGGCATAGATGATATCTCTCAGCAGCCGCCGCCTTCAGGTTTTCGTCGCCATCGTCGAGGCGGGCTCCTTCGCGGGGGCTGCCCGCAGGCTGGGCATCGCCCAGCCCTCCGTCAGCGCCCATATCCAGAGCCTCGAGCGCGAGACGGGCGCCCGCCTTTTCGAGCGCACCAGCGGCCGTCACGCGGCGCTCACGGAGGCAGGGCGCAACTTTCTGGTCCACGCACGCGATCTTCTGGAGCGCACCGCCCGGCTTGAGCAGGAGCTTGCCGCCGGAACGGAGCAGGCCTCCGCGACGGTGGCCTTCGCCTGCCAGCGCTCGCTGGCCCTGACGATCCTGCGCGCGCCGCTGGCCGAATACGCCCGCACCCGGCGCGACACCCGCCTGTCCGTCCGCATCGCCTTTCAGGAAGAGGTGATCGCCGCCGTGCGCATGGGGGCGACGGATCTGGGCTGCCTCATGTCGAACGAGGAGCCAGACGATATCCCCTCCATCCTCATCGGCCGCCAGCGTTTCGTGATCTTTGCGGCGCCGGATCATCCCCTGGCAGGAAAGAAACGGGTGCCACCAAGCGAACTGTCGGATCAGGACTTCATCGGCCCGGTGGCTTCATCGGTGTTCGGCCGCACCCAGAAGAAACTTTTGGCGGGGATCGGGGTGGAGCGGATGCGCGTCGTCGCCGAAGGCACGGAATTTTCACTCGTCCGCGATCTGGCGGCGGCCGGACTTGGACTTGGCTGTTCGCTTTACGCTTCTGTGGAGCCTGATCTGGCGGCAGGGCGACTGGCGCTGATCGACATCGACGGCCCGCCGCTTTTTCTGGATGTACGCCTGCTCATGAACCCGCAGCGCCGCCTCGCCCGGCCGGTGCGCGAGTTCACCGATTTCCTTCGGGAAACCTTCGCGACGACCGGATAGGCCTCAGCGCCCCGAGCGGACGATTGGCCCTAGCGCCGCGTGCCGGTTCACATCCTTGTAGAGCAGGTAGCGGAAGGGTCCGGGGCCCCCGGCGTAGCAGGCCTGAGGGCAGAAGGCGCGCAGCCACATGAAATCCCCGGCCTCGACCTCGACCCAATCCTGATTGAGGCGATAAACCGCTTTCCCCTCAAGCACATAGAGCCCATGCTCCATGATATGGGTCTCGGCGAAGGGGATCACGCCGCCGGGCTGGAACGTGACGATGTTGACGTGCATGTCGAAGCGAATGTCATCGGGGTCAATGAACCGCGTCGTCGCCCAGACCCCGTTCACATCCGGCATGAAGGCCGGGGCGACGCTCTGGTCGCTGGAGACGAAGGATTCCGGCGCAGGCATGCCCCGCACCGGCTCATAGGCCTTGCGGATCCAGTGGAATTTGGCGAGGCCCTCGCCCGTGTTGCGCAGCGTCCAGCGCGACGACGGCGCGAGCCAGGCGAAGCCGCCAGCCGTCAGCTGATGGACCTTGCCCGCGATCTCGAGCTGCAACTCGCCCTCGACCACGAAGAGCGCGCCCTGCGCAGAGGGGTCGGGCTCGGGATCAAGGCTGCCGCCGCCGGGGCCGACCTCCATCACATATTGCGCGAAGGTCTCTGCGAAGCCCGACAGAGGCCTCGCGATGATCCAGGCCCGCGTCTTCTCCCAGAAGGGCAGGTTGCTGGTCACGATGTCCCGCATCACCCCCTTGGGGATGACCGCATAAGCTTCAGTGAAGACAGCGCGTCCGGTCAAAAGCTCGGTCTGCGGAGGATGGCCGCCGGGGATCGCGTAATAATTCTTGGCGCTCATGATCGACTCCGATGCGCTTCAGGGCGTGAGCTCAAGCTGCTCGCCGGCTTCAAGCCAAACCTCTTCCAGATTATTCCCCGGCCCGCCCCTGTCCACGATGAAAAAGCGGCTCGCGGGATCGAGCACCAGCAATGGATGATGCCACACATTGCGCGCATAGCTCACGCCCTGCCGCCCGCTCGCCGAAAAGGCGCGATAGGTCGAGGCGTCCTTGGGATCAGTGCAGACGAGCACCAGCCAGGGGCGATCCTGCAGGGGATAGAAGAGCTGCGTTCCCAGCGGATGACGCTCCATGATCTCGATGCGGATCGGCATGGGGCGCGGCTCGGCCACGAAGAGGCTGATATTCGTCACGCCACCTTCGCTCGCCACGTCGACGACGGCGAGTCCATCGCAACGCGTGGCGAAACCCTGATTGATCGCCTTAACGGGCGCGCCATCAGTCTCGACGACCTCGCCAAAGGGGACGAATGCCTCTCGTGTGAGGGGCGCGATGGGGATGTTCACCATGCCAAGACCTTCGATCGTTCGAATCACGCAACGCCTGCAGGCACAGGCAGGGCGGCTGATCTCCTAGCATGTTTTTTACGCCGACGCATGAGCGGGGCTTTCAAAGCACTCCTTGCCGCAGGCGGGTTCGCCGGATTAAGTTGCCTCAAAACAACCGGCCCTTGCCGGCACGCGATCAGGGGGAAACAGAGCATATGAGTTCGGACGCCAAAAAACGCTACGACGTCGATCTTGCGACCACTCTTCCGGGCACGCCGGGCGGCAAATTCATGCGCCAGTTCTGGATCGCCGTTCACGACAGCGGCGATCTCCCCGTTGGCCGGGCGAAGCCGATCCGCATCATGGGCGAGGACTTCACGATTTTTCGCACCCAGTCGGGCGTCGCGCAAGTCATGGCGCAGCGGTGCCCACATCGCGGGGCCCAGATGCATCTTGGCTGGGTGGAAGGCGAGGAGCTTCGCTGCGTCTATCACGGCTGGAAGTTCGACTGTACGGGCCGCTGCACCGAGCAACCCGCTGAAGAGCCCGGCTATAACGAAAAGGTCCGCATCAAGACCTATCCGACCGGCGAGCACATGGGCCTTGTCTTCGCCTATTTCGGCGAAGGCGAGCCCCCGCATTTCCCGCCCTTCCCCGAGCCCGAGGGCGAAGGCGTCATCGAGGTTCGGCCTTCTACTCAAGCGCCCTGCAACTATCTTCAGTGCTTCGAAAACAGCATGGACGAGGTGCATGTCGCCTTCACCCATGCGCCGGGCGGCTCACACGCCAAGATCGCGCAGGACCTCCCCATCATCACGGCCGAAGAGACCGATTGGGGCATGATGCGTTATGGCCGCCGCAAAACTGGCGACGTGCGCCATACGCTCCACTATGCGCCCAACGCCGTGCGCGTCTTCGTGCCGCCCTTCTTTGGCATGGACGGCGTCGGCGGCTGGCCGGAGATGATCCTCATCTTCACGCCCGTGGACGATGAAAACTGCCGCTGGTTCGCAACCAGCAAGGTCTATGTGACTGGCGAGGAGGCCGATAAATACTGGGCCAAGCGCCGCGAGATGCTGTCCAAAGCGGGTGACTTCGCGCCCATCATGGACGTGGTGAACGACATCTGGAGCGGCAAGCTCGTCTATGAGGATGTGCGCCATCCCCAGCTCGCCCGCGTGCAGGACATCGCCGTGCAGGCTGGACAGGGACGAATAGCCGACCGTGAAAATGAATTCCTCGGACGTTCGGACGCCGGCATCGTCGCATGGCGGCGCATTCTGCTGCGCGAACTGCGCGCCATCGCCAATGGACAGCCGCAAAAGAAATGGGCGACGCCGCCGGCCGATGTGAAGCCGGTCATGGGCGCCTGATAAAAGAATTGGGAGGATGTCATGTTGAAATCAATCACGCGTCGTGATGCGCTCGCGGGCGTCAGCTCGACGCTTGCTGTGATGGGAGCGAGCGCGCAGGCGCAAACCTATCCCGCGCGCCAGATCCAAATGATCCTAGGCTTTCCTCCCGGCCCCGTCGACATCGTCGGCCGGCCAGTGGCGGCGAAGCTGCAGGAGGCCATCGGCCAGACCGTGGTGTTCGAAAACCGCCCCGGCGCCAATGGCGCCATCGCGACCGAACAGGTCATGCGCGCTGCGCCCGACGGTTATACGATCCTGCTCGCGACCTCGGGGACCCATGTCACCGCCGTGCATCTGACGAAGAACCTGCGCTACAACCCGGTGAAGGATTTCGAGCCCATCATCGCGGCGGTCGAGCCGGTGACGTGCCTCGTGGTGCACCCATCCGTCCCAGCCAAAACAGTTCCGGAATTGATCGCATGGATCAAGGCGAATCCGGGCAAGGCCTCCTACGGGACTTCTGGCACGGGCTCGGTCTTCCACCTCACCGGTGAACTTTTAAAACAGACCACAGGCGTGGAAATGACCCACGTGCCGTACAAGGGCCTCGACCCCGCGATGAGCGATCTCATCGCGGGCCATATTCCCATGTCCTTCACCGCGCTTTCCACCGCCGCGCCGCAGGTCGACGCGGGCAATGTGCGTCTGATCGCCATGCTGGAGCCTGACCGCTTCGCGCGCCGGCCAGATGTGCCATCCATCACCGAGGCCGTCCCAGCCTTCCGCAAACCGCCCACATGGTTCGGCTTCTTTGCGCCGAAGGGAACTCCTGCCCCGGTCATCGCGAAGCTTAATGAAGCGATTGGCAAGATCCTCGCAGCCCCCGACATGCAGGCGCGTTTCCAGGATGCCGGCTACGCCATGCTGGGCGGATCGCCGCAACGTCTGCAGGACATGATGGTCGATGGCATCGAGCGTTTCGGCGCCATCATCAAGACCGCTGGCATCGAGCCGGAATAAGCGCCCTTCGCCGCGCCTCAGGTATTGAGGCGCGGGATCAGGCGCAGCGCATTGCCCCGGTCGACGGCCTGACGAACCTCTGGCGTCAGGGTGCGCTCGGACATGTATTTGACAGCCTTTTGCACCGTACCGAAGGGCGCGTCCGATCCGAAGAGAATCTGCTTCGAGGTCGCCATGATCGTCAGCGCGGCGAGCGAGGCTTCGGAATTGGCGCTGGCGGTGTCGTAGTGCAGCTTGCGCAGTTCAGGCAGCAGGCCATCGGGGAAGAATTCCGCGTATTTCTTGTTCTTTCCGATGTTGTCTTCAAGGCGACCCGCCAGCATGGGCGTGGCTCCGCCGCCGTGTGAGAAGATCCACTTGATGTCCTTGTAGCGATGCACCGCGCCATTGATCATGAGGCTCACGATGGCGCGGGTTGAATCGAAGGGATATTCCTCGGTCTGGGGCGGCAGATCGGGAATGACATTGCCGCAGCAGGGCGACAACGTGGGATGGAAGAAGACCACCGCCTTGCGCCGGTTCAATTCCTCGAACACCGGCTTGAACGCCGCGTCCCCGGGATATTTGCCGTCATAATTGCTGAGCAACCCGATGCCGTCGGCTTTCAGCACATCGAAGGCGTATTCGATCTCTTTCAAACTGCCTTCAATATCGGGCAGAGGTAGCACGGCGAAAAGGCCGAAACGGCCCGGCCATGTCTTGATCTGTTCGGCCGCGTAATCATTCCACATGCGCGCGAGACGACGACCCGCCGCAACATCGCCATACCAGACGCCTGGGGTGGATATGGAGGCGATGGCGGTCTCGACGCCAGCTTCGTCCATTTGCTCAAGCGTGCGCTCCGGCGTCCAGGCCATGAGCGCGTCAGGGGGCAGATTATGGGCGAAATTCAGCCGATCATGCTCTTCCTTGATGTAGGCTGGCGGCATGAAATGGTGATGGATATCGATGCGGCGGGACTTGGCGAGCGGCTTATCCTGAGCCAATCCGGAGCCGGGAAGGCCCGCCAGACCCGCGCAGGCGATGGAGCCCGAAAGAAACGCGCGCCGCGAACTCAAGGTGCGGGCGCCATGGTGCAGCGGCTCCGCACATGCGCAATCTGGACGTAGAATCGCCATGCCTTCCTCCCCCATTTTTATGACCCATCATCGCCGGATCTTGTGGTTACGGCAAGCAGGTTCTCAATAGTGGGGTGGCGGCGGCTCGGGGCCTTCACGTTGTGGCATGCTGTTTTGCAGCTCATCACGCAGACGCAGCACTTCGCGCTCCAATGCGGTCATTTTCGTCCACTGCGCGGTGATGACCTCGTTCAATTCGGCCACCGTCTTGTCCTGATGCGCCACATGCGCCTCAAGATCGTCGAGCCTCATCAGGGCCTGCGCCAGCTTTTCATTCATTTCGCGATTCCGGGCCTCTGCTGATGGAAGGTGACCATCTTACAGCGATAGCTTACCATCAGGGAAGCGACAGATATGAGGGCGCCAGCGCAGCCTATGAATGACACGACTGAAAACGGTCCGATCCTGATCATGATCGACGCCGACGCCTGCCCTGTGAAGAACGAGGCCTATAAGGTCGCCGAACGCTATGGCGTGAAGACCTTCGTCGTCGCCAACAGCTTCATCAATACGCCGCGAGATCCCCTGATTGAACGCGTCGTCGTTCCCGCAGGCCCCGACGTGGCGGACGACTGGATCGCAGAGCGCGCAAGGCCCGGCGTTGTCGTGGTCACCGCGGACGTGCCGCTGGCGGCGCGTTGCGTGAGGGCAGGCGCAAACGCCATCGCGCCCAATGGCCGACAATTCACCGAGCAGTCCATGGGCATGACCCTCGCCATGCGCAATCTCATGGATGACCTGCGCTCGCAAGGCGAGACGACGAAAGGCCCTGCGCCCTTTTCGCCAAAGCAGCGTTC
>CANGOK010000126.1 GCA_947455285.1 Beijerinckiaceae bacterium
AGGCCGACGCAGCGATGATCCTCATCCACCACCAGCAGTTTCTCGATGCGGTGCTGATGCAGGAGGCGGCGGGCCTCGTCCTTCTCGACGCCCTCGCGCACGGTGACGAGTTTCTTGGTCATCAGCTCGGAGACAGGCTGAAGCGGATTGTCAGCGAAGCGCACGTCGCGATTGGTGACGATGCCGCAGAGCTTGGCGGGCTTGCCGCTCGGACCGCGCTCGACCACCGGAATCCCGGAAATGCCGTGGTGGCTCATAAGCGCCAGCGCATCGGCCAGCGTCTCGTCGGGGAAGATGGTGATGGGGTTCACCACCATGCCGCTTTCATACCGCTTCACCTTGCGCACTTCCTCGGCCTGTTCTTCGGCTTCGAGGTTGCGGTGGATGACGCCGATGCCGCCGGCTTGCGCCATGGCGATAGCGAGGCGCGCCTCCGTCACCGTATCCATGGCGGAGGAAATGATTGGCATGTTCAGACTGATGGCGCGGGTGAGGCGCGAGCGCACGTCAACCTGACTGGGCACGACCTCGGAATGGCCAGGACGCAGCAGCACGTCGTCGAAGGTGAGCGCTTCCGGAATCGAGGCGATATCGAAGGTCATTGCCAACTCCATTCTGTTAAGCGCGGGCTGAGCACGCTAGGCGCAAGGGGCGCGCCATCCGGCGAGACTCAGGGTCGCGCCACCGGGTTGACGGTGGCTCATATCACGCTGATGACAACTGGCAAACGAATCTCGGCGGAAATCGGATCAACCCACAGGCCGATCACTCGTCTTCGGGCTCGTCTTCAACCTCATTGGCGCCGCGAAAGCCGGTCGCCAGCACATAAAGCTCCGCGGACCCCGCCCGGCTCGCCTTGGGCTTCACATGGCGCACCACGGCGAAGTCCCGCTTGAGCATGGCCAGCAGATCGCCTTCCGTCCCGCCCTGAAACACCTTGGCGACGAAGAAGCCGCCCGGCGCCAGAACCTCGCGGGCGAATTCGATGGCGAGCTCCGCAAGCCCCATGATTTTGAGATGGTCGGTCTTCTTGTGGCCGGTGGTGTTGGCCGCCATGTCGGACATGACCCCATCAGCAAGACCGCCCAGCATGGCCTTGAGGCGGTCGGGCGCATCATGGTCGTTGAAATCCATGACCGCAAATTCGACGCCCGCGATCGGATCGATGTTCAGCAGGTCGATGCCGACCACCTTGCCCCTGCCCTGCTCCACACCAACCTTCTTGGCGGCGAGCTGCGCCCAGCCGCCCGGCGCAGCGCCCAGATCCACGATCCGCTGCCCCGTCTTCAGCAGCTTGTAGCGGTCATCCATCTCGATGAGCTTGTAGACCGCGCGCGAGCGCCAGCCTTCACGCTTGGCCTGCGCCACATAGGGATCGTTGAGCTGCCGCTCTAGCCAGAGCTTGGACGAAAGCGTGCGTTTGCCTGCGGTCTTAACCCGCACCTTGATCGAGCGTCCGCCTTCGCGTCCGCCACCTGTCGCTGATCCGCTCATTTCGCCCTGTTCCGTTACGGCCGCATATGGCTCCATACACGGTCGGCGCTCATCATCTGCATCAAAATGCCTTCCCGCAGCCCGCGATCAGCGATTCTGATGCGGTCGGCGGGGAAAGCGCGACGGATGGCGTCGAAAATCGCGCAGCCCGCCAGCACCAAATCGGCCCGCTCTGGCCCGATGCAGCCATTAGCGACGCGGTCGGCGTAGCTCATGGCCTGCAACCGACCAATGGCTTCCGAGATTTCCCCATCGTTCATCCATAGACCGTCCACCTGCCGGCGGTCGTAACGTTGAAGACCGAGATGGACGCCTGCGATGGTGGTCACGGTGCCCGAGGTGCCAAGAAGATGGAAGCGGTTACAGCGCAGCTCAGAAGCCGTGCGGTCAAGAAAGGGAGCAAGATCGGCGCTAACATGCTGCACCATGCGCTCGTAAGTATCGGCTGTGACGTCTATGCCGCCAAACTTCTCGGCGATGGTGACGACGCCAAGCTGGAGCGAGGCCCACATGCGCACGCGCCCACGCATTCCAGAGTCGCCGTTGACGTCGCGACCATGGGACTGCCCATTGGGCCGCGACAGCCAGACGATCTCGGACGAGCCGCCCCCAATATCGAACAGAACCACGCCCTCGGCCTGATCGTCCGCGAGCGCGGCGCAGCCCGAGGCGGCGAGATGGGCTTCGGTTTCGCGGTCGACGACCTCGAGGGAGAGGCCGACCTCGTCCCTGACGCGGGCGATAAAATCGGGCCCGTTCAGCGCGATGCGGCAGGCCTCGGTCGCGATCAGCCGAACGCGGGTGACGCCGCGGTTCTCCATCTTGGTGCGGCAGACCTCGAGCGCAGCCAGGGTTCGGTCGATGGCGCCCTGCCCCAGACGGCCCGACTGGGTGAGCCCCTCGCCGAGCCGCACGATGCGCGAAAAGGCGTCGATGATTCGGAAACCCTCACGCGCCGGGCGCGCGATCAGTAGGCGGCAGTTGTTGGTGCCAAGATCAAGCGCGGCATAGACGTGATTGTTCCGTCCCGGAACATGGGGTGTTCCCCCATCGCCAGAACGGCCATTCGCTCGCGTATCTGAGCCCACGGGCGCCGCATAGCCGGGCGCTTCAAAGGACGACACCATTCATCTCCAGCCTCCGCCTGAACCGCGCTTCGACGCGAAGTGGAGGCATTTGTCTGGAATGTAAGCATTCCTGCGGCTCTCTGCAAAGGAATCCGACGAGCCGGCCCCACTCATCCCATAAGCGCGGCCGGCAGCCAGGTGGCGATCGCGGGGAAAATGCAGATCAGCAGAACCGCCAGCATCATCAGGATGACGAAGGGAAGCGTGCCCCAGATGATCTGCGAAAGGGGAATATCGGGCGCGATGTTCTTGATGACGAAGATGTTCAGCCCAACCGGAGGGTGAATCAGACCCATCTCCATCACGACAGTCATCACCACGCCGAACCAGATCAAATCGAAGCCCGCCGCCTTGAGCGGAGGCAGAATGATCGGCGCGGTCATGAGGATGATCGAGACCGGCGGCAGGAAGAAGCCCAGCACGACGACCAGAACGAGAATCGCCAAAAGCAGCACCCATTTCGACAAGCCAAGGCTGATGATCCATGCCGCCGTGCCCTGCGAGATCTGCAGATAGCTCATCACGTAGGAATAGAGCAGCGACATGCCGATGATCATCAGCAGCATGGTTGACTCGCGCAGGGTGCCGTTAAGGATCGGCATGAGCTTGCCCGGGCGCCAGACGCCATACATCACGCCGATGACGCAGAGCGCGAGGATAGCGCCGACGCCAGCGGTCTCGGACGGAGTCGCCCACCCCGCGTAAAGCACGACCATGACACCCGCCAGAATGATGACGAAGGGAGCGACCCATGTCAGCATCCGCACCTTCTGGCCGAAGGTATATTCATCCTTGGCGAGAATGGCGGAGCGGACGCCCGTGCGCATGGCATCCGCCTCGGCGATACGCTTCTCTTTCTGGAAGCGCAGCACCGAGTAGCCAGCGAAAAGCGTGATCAGCAACAGGCCCGGAAAAAGACCTGCGAGGAAGAGACGTCCCAGCGAAACCTCGGCCGCCACAGCGTAAAGCAGCATGGTGACGGACGGAGGGAGAAGGATGCCGAGCGTACCGCCAGCAGCGATGATGCCAGCTGCAAAGCCGGGTGAATAGCCACGCGCCCGCATCTCTGGAATGCCCGCCGAGCCGATGGCCGAACAGGTCGCGGGCGATGAGCCCGCCATCGCGGCGAAAAGACCGCAGGCGGCCGTATTGGCGACGCCCAAGCCACCAGGAATACGATGCAGCCATGCATGCAAAGCCAGATAAAGATCACGCCCGGCGTCAGATCGCCCGATAGCAGCCCCTTTTAGGATGAACAGGGGAATGGCGAGGATGATCGTGTTGGCGAGTTCTTCATAAAAATTCTGCGCGATCGTGTCGACCGACGCCAAAGGCATGAAAAGGAACATGAAGGTCAGGGCCGTCACACCCAGCGCAAAGGCGATGGGCATGCCCGAGAACATCATGACCAGCGTGACGATGGAATAAGCGCCGCCAACGACCGGCAACGAATAGCCGGTCAGCAGCGCCGATGGCGGGCGATGCCAGAAGAGCAGCGCGCAGGCGCAAAGCACCGCAAGCACCAGCGCCGCCTTCGAGCGCGCGGCCACCTGCATCGCGACCTGCAAGGCGAGAAGCGCCATGCCGAAAGTGAGTAGCCCATATGGGATCCACATCGGCGGCCCCCAAGCGGAATGGGACGTCTGCCCCTCCTCCCACGCCTCCTGCAGCAGCAGGCCCGATTTCCATGCGAAAAAGATGCAGAAGCCGAGAACAAGGAAATCGATGATCTTGTAGCGCAGCGCATTGAGGCGCGACGGCAGTATCTCCGCTAGCACCTCGATGCCGACATGCCCGCGCCACGCCTGCACCTGCGCAGCCGAAATGAAGGTCGCGCCCGCAATGAGGAAGATCGTGACCTCGTCTTGCCAGAGAGTCGCACGGCCCGACAGATGGCCCATGACGACGCCGTAGGTCAGCACCCCCGCCGCGACGACCAGCGCCATGGCGGAGAGCTCGTAGAGGCGCAGCATCAGCGTCGAGAGCGCCGAGCTTGCGCCGTCCGGCTTCTGCTCAACGGATAGGATCGCGTCCTGCGTTACGCCCCCGGCCAAATCACGACACCTGCTTGGCGAGCTTCAGCAACTCGGCGGATTCGGAAGACTTGGCTGCGAAATCGGCCCAGGCGGCCTCCTCCGCCACCTTGCGCCATTTGGCGAGGCCTTCGTCCGTCATGTCCGCCACCTGCACGCCCTTGGCGGCGTAGATGCGAGCGACCTCATCGTCGTCCTTCTTAGCCTCAGCGGTCGCCCAGGCCTCCATCTCGGCGCCAACGTCAAGCAGGGTCTTCTGCTGGGCTGCGGGCAGGCTGTCGAAAATGGCTTTCGACATCAACAGCGGCTCAAGCATGAACCAGAATGAGCCCTTGCGCGCCGTGGTGAGGGACTTCGCGAGCTCCTCCAGCCGGAACGAGATCAGGCTGGTCGAGGAGGTGACGGCCGCGTCGAGCGCGCCGGTCTGCATGCCGATGTAGATTTCGTTCGAGGCCATGGTCGAGACCTGCGCGCCCGCGGCGGTGAACATGAGATCCATCTCGCGGCTGCCGCCACGGATCTTCAAGCCCTTCACATCGTCCGGCGAATAGATTGGGCCGCGCCGGGAAGCGACGCCACCCGCCTGCCAGATCCAGGACAAGATCTTGACGCCCTTGTCCTCGACCAGCTTGTTGAACATCTGGCCAACGGGAGCGGTCTTCCACTTGGCGCCCTGCTCGTAGCTAGTCACGAGACACGGCATCAGCCCGATGTTCGTCGCCTGAACCTCACCGCCCGCATAGGCGATGGGAAACAGCGTCATATCAAGCGCGCCCTTACGCAGGGCGGAAAACTGGGCGAAGGTCTTCATCAGCGAGGAATTGGCGTAGACCTCGAATTTGAGCGCGCCATTGCTGCGCTTTTCGACCTCGCGAGCGAAGATCTGGCAAAGGCGATCACGGAAATCGCCCTGTTCGATCGACCCGCCCGGAAACTGATGGGAAATTTTCAGCACCTTCTGCTGAGCCTGCGCGCGCAATCCAGCGCCCAGCAATGCAGGCGCTGCAAGAGACGCACGAACCAAATCGCGACGTGTGAAAACCATGGCCCACTCCCTGAAGCTGTGTTTGCTTTCTTTCTTGCACCATGCCCGATCCTTGCGTCCGCTCCAAGGCGGACGCAAACGTAACAGGAGGCGGAAGCATTATACTTTGGTCGAAACCCGGGAAAACCGCTTTTCGAGCCGGCTACTGGCTTCAACCCTATTTATTCGCGCCGGGCGCAAGCTTAAGATCACGCAAAAGCGACCATCGGGTCGATGCAAGGGAGATTCGCATGAAGCTGAAAACCACGTTCCTTCTGGGCGCCGCCATCGCGGCGTTGGCGATAGCCTCGCCGCCCGTCACAATGAGCGCCTTCGCCCAGACGGCCCCGATCGTCGCCATCGACGAGGATGACATCGGCGGCGTGGTGCGCGGCCCCAATGGACCCGAAGCCGGCGTCTGGGTGATCGCGGAGACCACCGACCTGCCGACCAAATTCGCCCGCATGGTCGTGACCGACGATCAGGGGCGCTATGTGCTCCCCGATCTCCCGACCGCCAACTATCAGGTCTGGGTGCGCGGCTATGGCCTCGTGGATAGCGCCAAGATGCGCGCCAAGCCCGGCCAGGTCCTGAACCTCGCCGCCGTTCCCGCGCCTGACGCCGCCTCCGCCGCTCATTACTATCCGGCGATCCATTGGTTCACGATGCTGAAGATCCCGCCCGCCTCCGACTTCGGCGGATCGACGGACATACCGAAGAACATCACGCGCGACCGTTGGCTCAAGCAGATGAACAACGTCGATTGCATCGGCTGCCATCAAATCGGAAATGAAGCGACGCGCACCATCCCGGCCCAGTTCGGCAAGTTTGAGAACGGCGAACAGGCATGGATGCGTCGGCTCCAGTCGGGCCAGTCCGGATCCGCCATGACCAACCGCATCGCTGGTGAATTCGGCGCGGTTCCCTACAAGTATTTCGGCGACTGGACCGATAGGGTCGCCAAGGGCGAATTGCCGAAGAACAAGCCCGAGCGCCCGCAGGGTGTGGAGCGCAATATCGTCGTTTCCTCCTGGGAATGGTCTGAGCCGAACAAATATCTGCACGACCTCATCTCGTCGGATCGTCGCTACCCCACCGTGAACGCCTATGGGCCGCTCTATGGCTCGCCGGAATATTCCACCGACAACATGCCGATCCTCGACCCGAAGACGGCGAAGGTGACCTACTTCAAGATGCCGGTGCAGGATCCCAACATGCCCCTGTCGCTTGGACCGGGCCATGCGGGCGATGAGAAGGTGATGGCCGCCTCCGCCTATTGGGGCGAGGAGAGCCTCTGGGACACCCGCGCCAATAACCACAACTCCATGCTCGACAAGGAAGGCCGCGTCTGGCTCTCGGCCAGCGTGCGCGGGCTGGACAATCCGGCTTTCTGCAAGAAGGGCTCCGACCATCCCTCCGCGAAGGTCTTCCCGCTCGACAAGTCTTCGCGTCAGGCTGCGGTCCTCGACCCCAAGACGATGAAATATTCCTTCATCGACACCTGCTTTGGCTCACACCATCCGCAGTTCGGTTATGACGCCGACAATACCGTCTGGTTCAGCGGCACGGGCCCAGTTGCGGGCTGGGTGAACTCGAAGAAGTTCCTCGAGACCGGCGATGTTCAGGCATCGCAGGGCTGGGCGCCCTTCGTGCTCGACACCAGCGGCGATGGAAAGCTCGGCGAATATGTCGAGCCCGACCAGCCGATCGCACCAGGTAAGGACAAGCGCATCCCCGGCGGCTCCCCCTATGCGGTCATGCCGCACCCGACGGATGGCTCGGTCTGGTACACGGTCGGCGTCTTCGGCGGCGCGCCGGGCTTCCTGCGCTTCGATCCGAAAACCGGCCTGTCGGAAGTCTACAACATGCCGAAACCCGGCATCGGCATCCGTGGCGGCGACATCGACAAGAACGGCGTGCTCTGGGGCTCGGAATCAAGCGGTCATCTCGTGAGCTTCGACCGCCGCAAGTGCAAGGGACCGCTGAATGGCCCGACGGCTCTGGGCGATCATTGCCCTGAAGGCTGGGCCTTCCATCGCTATCCCGGCCCGGGCTTCGAAGGCGAGACCAATAGCGCGGAGGCGAGCTATTACACCTGGGTCGACCAGCACAACACGCTGGGCCTTGGCGATGACGTGCCCGTCTCCACCGCCAATCTGCAGGACGGCTTCATCGCCTATGCAGGCGGCAAGATGGTCATGCTGCGCATCCCCTACCCCATGGGCTTCTACGCCAAGGGACTTGATGGCCGCATCGACGATCCAAACGCCGGATGGAAGGGCCGTGGCCTGTGGAGCACCAACGGCGACCGCACGCCCTGGTTGATGGAGACCGGCAAGGGCTCGCGCCCGCGCGCAGTCCACATTCAGGTGCGCCCGGACCCGCTGGCGAAGTAAAGACGCCAAACCGAAAACTCGCGGGCCGCGCAACGTCGCGGCCCGCCATATAAACGACAGCCCGCAAAGGGCGCGTGACACGGGAGGAATGCGATTGCTTCAGCAATTGAAGTTCAATGGCGAAGTCGTGGTCGTGACAGGCGCTGGATCAGGAATTGGCCGCGCCACGGCCGAGGCGGTCGCGGAACTCGGCGCAACGGTTGTGCTCGTGGCCCGCACCCTCAGCGCGCTTGAAGAGACAAAGGACGCCATCGAAAAGGATGGAGGCAAAGCGGAAGTCTTTGTCGCCGATGTATCGAAGGAAGACGACGTTCGCGCGCTGCGGGATTACGTCGAGGCGAAATGGGGATGCTGCAAGGCGGTCATCAACAACGCCGGAAACAATTTCGTCTCCTTCGTCACCGACCTGCCGACCGACAAATGGAATGAACTGATCGCGGTCGATCTCAACAGCGTCTTTTTCATGTGCCGGGATTTCATTCCCCTGCTGCTGAAAGAGAAGAACCCTTCGATCCTCAACGTCGCCTCGACCTTCGGCCATATCGGCTTTCCAAAAATGCCGGTCTATAGCGCAGCCAAGGGCGGCGTCATTTCCCTCTCTCGCCAGCTTGCGGTCGATTATGGCGCGCAGGGCCTTCGGGTGAACTCCATCTGTCCCGGCCCCACGCTCTCGCCACGCGTCAAAGGCCATTTCGAGTCAGGCAAAACGGACCCTTCGGTGACGCTTTCAAAAGTGATGCTCGGGCGTTTCGCGCAATGCGACGAAATCGCCAATGTGGCGGCATTTCTGGTTTCCGACGCAGCCAGCTTCGTTCACGGAGCGTCAATCCTGGTCGACGGCGGTCAAACCATCAACTGAAGGCAATGAGACAATGACCAAACCAACGGCATCGCCACCCATTCGACGCGTAGTGACCGGCCATGACGCCGGCAACGTGGCCAAGGTGTTGATCGATGCGCCCGCCACAAA
>CANGOK010000127.1 GCA_947455285.1 Beijerinckiaceae bacterium
CATGGCGGTGCGGCGGATGAAGGCGTCAATTTCGGCGTCGCTCTTCACATTCGGCCCGGGGGAAGCCTCCAGCGCCCGATATTCGTCCATCGCGGCCTGCTCGCCCACGTCCCGGGCCCGGCGGAAGCCCTCGCGCAGGCGTGGCAGGTCCTCCGGCGCGCTGAAGAAATTGTACATGATCTTCACGGGATCGCGCGGATCGGCTGAGCGCAGGCGGATATGGCCGCGGCTGACGGGGTGCAGCAGGGTCGGGCGAATGGCGTAGGCGTCCTGATAGGCCGGGCGCAGCAGGGGCAGCCAAAGCCGCGTCTGGGGCGGCACCGTGTGGAACATGAATTCGATGTCGGGAACGTCGAGGTCAGGCTGCGTCTTCACGAAGGCGTGCAGGCCGCCGGGCACGACGGTTCCCGGCCCGGTCCCGAAGAAATAGGCGCGGATCATGCTCATGGTCATGCGGTCGAGGCGCATCTCGTGGTGGAAGGCGCCGGGCGACTTGCGCTTCCAGGTGATCCAGACGCCCAGATGATCCTGCAGGTTGGCGCCCACCGCAGGCAGATCGACCAGAGGCTTCACGCCCACGGATTGGAGATGGTCGGCGGGGCCGACGCCTGACAGCATCAGGATTTGCGGCGTGTTGAAGGCGCCTGCGGAGAGGATCACCTCCCGGTCCGCGAGGACTTGCTCGATCTTCCCGTTCTGGATGAATTCGAGCCCCCGCGCGCGTCGCCCTTCGAAGATCACCCGAAGGGCATGGGCCTTGGTTTTTACGGTGAGGTTCGCCCGCCCCTTGATGGGGCGCAGATAGGCGCGGGCTGAGGAGGAGCGGCGGCCATCGCGGATCGTATATTGGCCGCGCCCGAAGCCTTCCTGCTCATTGGTGTTGTAATCGGACGCCGCAGGGAAACCAGCCTGTTTTCCCGCCTCGATCCATGAATGGAAGATCGGATCCTTCGTCTTGGCCGATTGCGTGCCCACTGGCCCGTGGGCGCCGCGCCATTGATTCTCGCCGCCTTCCCAACTCTCGCCCCGGCGGAAATAGGGCAGGACGTCATTATAGCTCCAGCCGTTCGCGCCACTCTTCGCCCAGCGAATGAAATCATTGGGATGGCCGCGCGTATAGGCCATGACGTTGATGGCGGAGCAGCCGCCCAGCACCTTGCCGCGCATGGCTTCGAGGCGGCGGTTGTCGAGATTGGGTTCCGGCTCCGTGTCATAGCCCCAGTCATGCATGCGATGCTGGTGCATCTTGCCCATGCCGAGCGGAATCGAAATCAGCGGATCGATGTCGCGCCCTCCAGCTTCCAGCAAAAGGACGCTGGTGTTGGGATCTTCGCTGAGCCTGTGGGCGAGCACGCAGCCCGCCGAGCCTCCGCCAACGATCACATAATCGAACGCCGCCATTCCCGTTTCCTCAGCTCCATTGTGCTTGTTGACATCAGTGTTTCCTGCTGCAAGACTTTATGGCAAGCGAAAAATCATAAGCGGCCGCAAAGCGGCCAGTGAAATGACAACCGGCGCTATAAAAATCAAAGCGCAATGCCTGATCGATCAATGAATAGATACGACAGGTTCGAGGGGGGGATTCGAAATGAACACCAACACGGCGCAAGCTCCATCTGAACTTTCAATGAGCATGGCGAGCAATGTGCGCTGGACGCATGTGGCGCCGACGCTGCTGATCGTGTGGATCATCTCCATGTTCGACAAAAGCAACATGGCGATCGTGATGAATGACCAGACCTTTCTGGCGGATCTTGGTCTGAAGGGCGAGCAGGCCAAACTGGGCTGGCTTTCAAGCGGTCTCTTCCTCGCCTACGGCATTTGCGCGCCGCTTTGGGGGCTCGTCGTTCAGCGCATTGGCGGGCGTATGACTTGCGCCATTAGTCTTCTGGTGTGGGCGGCCACCTGTTTCTGGTCGGGCGTGGCGGCTGACTATGATCAGCTGCTTATGTCACGGATCGTTCTGGGAGCCGGCGAAGCGGCGCTCTATCCACTCACGCTGGCGCTGGTGGCCAATTGGTTCGCTCTGAAGGAGCGCGGCCGCGCCACATCTTTCTGGTGGATCGGCACAATGATCGGACCGATGCTGGTCGGCCTCATCATCACCGGTCTGATCGTGGCTGTAGGCTGGCGCTGGCAGTTTCACGCCATGGGCATTCTTGCGATCATTCTGCCGCTGCCAATGGTCCTGTTCCTTGTCACGGACAGGCCGGAGCAACATCCTCGCGCCAATGAGGCCGAGGCTGAACTTGTTCTGCAGGGCTCGCTTGAGAAGAATGAGGATGCGCCCGGACAGGCTTTGAAGTCTGCTGGCAATATCTGGAAAAGCTATCGTTTCTGGCTCGTCACGATCGCCATTTCAGCCAACGCCATTTTCTTCTGGGGCTGGTCGATCTGGCTGCCGACTTACCTGCGTACGGAGCGTCAATTCTCGTTCAGCACGTCTGGCTACCTGACCTTCGTCATCTTCGGCTTTGCGGTGGCGACGATTCTGATCGTGGGTTATCTCTCCGACAAGATCTTCCGCCGCGCGCCTTTTGCGGGAGTCGGCTGGTTTTTGGCGGCGGGATTTTTGATGGGGGCCGCTTTGGCCCCAAGCCCCACGGTCAGCGTCATCTTGATGATTTGCGCCCTTTGCGCCCAGCAGGTTGGCATTTCCTGCGCGGAAATGTTGATGCACAGCATCGTCAGCGCTTCTGATATGGGCAAGACGCAAGGCGTGCGTGCTTTTGTGACGCAGATCATCGGCGCGCTTTCTCCGGTCATGATCGGTTATATCCTGCAATTCACCGGCGGCGGATTCATCGGAGCCTTCGGCGTTCTGGCCGCCGCAGTCGTGATCTCGGCCGGTTGCATGATCAAGCTTTCGCGAGAAGGCTTCTGATCAGCCGTCGAGGGATTTAGGAGAGTTTGATGTCGCAGGTGTTTCAAATCGGCGGACTGGAGCTGAAGGCCTTCAGCGACGGGATTCTCAAGACCTCGACTGAATTCGTTCTTGGCATGGAGCAGCCGCAGGCCAAGAGCCTGACGGGGGCGAACGATGAAGGCGCAGTCTTCATTCCCGTCAACAATTTCCTGTTCCAAAAGGATGGCGCCACCGTTCTCATCGACGCAGGCGCAGGCGATACGATGCAGGCGACGCTGGGAAGGCTGCCTGCCAACCTCGCATCGGCGGGCCATGGGCCTGAAACCATCACGCATATCATTCTCACACATATCCATCCCGATCACGCCAATGGCCTTGTGGACGCCGCAGGCGCCGCGCTGTTTCCGAACGCGGAAATTCTCGTCCATGCGCAGGAGTTCGATTTCTGGATGGCCGAGAATGACGGCTCCGAAAATGACACGATCAAGCGCCAGCGCGCCCGCAACAAGATCAACCTCGCGCCCTATCTCGACCGCGTGCGGCGCATGCGTGATGGCGAGGTGGTGCTGGGCTGCAGCCCAATGCTGGCGCCCGGCCATTCGCCCGGCCATACCTGCTGGCGCATTGGCGAAGGTCGTGACGCCTTCGTCGCCTGGGGGGATCTGGTGCATTTCTCTGACATCCAGATCGGACACCCCGACGTCGCCGTGAAATATGATCTTGATCCCGATCTCGCGCGCCGCTCGCGCTTGCGGATGCTCGACATGGTGGCTGCTGACGGCCTTGCGGTCGCGGGCGCCCATGTGGCTGCGCCGGGGCTAGGTTATCTGACCCGCCGGGGTACGGGCTACGAATTCAGCGCTGCTTGATGCAAGCCGCGCGGGCGCGTGTTAGATAGGCGCGTGAGCAAACATTCCCTCATTCTCTGCGCCGATGATTACGCGCTTTCGCCCGGCGCCACGCGCGGCATTCTTGATGCGCTCGCCGCAGGGCGGTTGAACGCGACCGGCACCATGACCAATCGCCCGCTCTGGCGCGAAGCTGCGCCTGATGTCGCGGCTTTCGCAGACCGCGCCGACATTGGCCTTCATCTCAACCTGACCTTCGGCGCGCCGCTCGGCGCCATGCCGACGCTTGCGCCATCCGGGGTTTTGCCCAAGCTGCGCCCCCTGCTGAAAGCCTCACGCGCCGGGCTCCTGCCGGGTGAAGAAGTGCGCGCGGAAATCGCGCGTCAGTTGGATGCTTTCGAAGACGCCATGGGCCGTCCGCCGGATTTCATCGACGGTCATCAGCACGTGCATATACTGCCGGGCATAAGCGACTGGCTGCTTGAGGAGCTTGTGCGGCGTGGCTTGCCGGGGCGGCTATGGTTGCGTGACAGCGCGGATCGCCTGCCGCGCATTCTCTCGCGCCGGGTTGAATTGCCCAAGGCGCTGGTGCTGGCTTCGCTGGGGCGTGGGTTTGCGGCCAAGGCCCATCGCCTTGGCTTTCTCACCAACCACGGCTTCGCCGGCTTTTCGGCTTTCGATGTCCGGCGAAACTATGGGCGCGATTTCGCCCGCTATCTCGTGAGTCCCGGCCCGCGTCATCTCGTGATGTGCCACCCCGGCCATCTCGACGAAGACCCTTCGGCTGGCGACGAGGTGCGCGAACCGCGCGCGCGTGAACTCGCCTTCCTGTTGTCGGACGCCTTTCCCACCACGCTCGAGGCTGCGGGATTTACTCTGCAACGCTGGTCCAAATGAAAACGGCCGGGACTGGCCCGGCCGTTCGATAGGTCAAAGCTGCGCGAATTACTTGATCGCGGCTTCGTACATTTCTTCCACATAGGCCCAGTTCACGAGGTTCTCGATGAAGGCCTTGAGGTAGTCGGGGCGACGGTTGCGGTAGTCGATGTAGTAGGAGTGTTCCCACACGTCGCAGCCCAGGATCGGGGTCGCGCCCTGCACCAGCGGGCTTTCGCCGTTGGCGGTCTTGGTGACGATGACCTTGCCATCCTTCACAGCGAGCCAGCACCAGCCGGAGCCGAACTGGGTGACGCCAGCCTGAATGAATTCTTCCTTCATCTTGTCGACCGAGCCGATGCCGTCGATGATGGCCTTCTCGACCTTGCCGGGAATGGCGCCGCCGCCGTTGGGCTTCATCCAGTGCCAGAAGTGCAGGTGGTTGTAGTGCTGGCCGGCGTTGTTGAAGAGGCCGGCGTTCTTGCCGAAAGAGCCCTTCACGATGTCTTCAAGCGACTTGCCTTCCCATTCCGTGCCCTTGAGCAAGTTGTTGCCGTTGGTCACATAGGCGAGGTGATGCTTGTCGTGATGATATTCGAGCGTCTCCTTCGACATATAGGGCTGCAACGCGTCGTGGGCGTAGGGCAGGTCGGGAAGCGTGAAGGTCATGGGTTTCGACTCCGTTTGGTTGGTTGGGTTTTTGATGACTTGGGCCTGCGCTTGAGCCGGATTGACGGAAAGCGCGACGGCGGTCGCGCTCAGGCCTTTGAGGAATTCCCGGCGAGGACTTTTGTTCGTATGGGCGAGGCGAGCCTCGTTCTGCTGTTGGTCGATAGTCGGATATTGAATGAGAGACATAATCATCAACTCCGTCCAAATCGCAAGGCCGCTGATGAATTTCGGCTGAGGCTCGTAGAGCGGATTTCATCCCATTTCGCGTTGTTTCAATTTATGAAATCTAGGGCGGCTGGCGTGTCCGGCTTGATCAGTGCAATGGTTTTTCACATCTTTGTCATGGAGTTGGGCTCTCCGTCGTCCCGCCCGGCGGGGGGACGATCCACCGGCCTTTGATCTCTCGGGCATAATTGTTTATCTCTCGCGCTGGAATGTAATCGCCTGGCTCACGGGTTGGAGACAAAATGACGAAATGGGTGGCGCTGGCGCTTGGCGTCTTGCTCGCATTGGGAGGCGCCGTATCCATGTGGAACGGCGTTGATGTCATCCAGTCCGAAAGAGGCTGGACGTCGGTCATCGCAGGAGCCGTCACGCTTGCGGGCGGCGTCGTCACCTTTGCGCTCTTCCTAGTGATCCGCGAGTTGCAGGCCCTGCGCGCCAGCCTTTCGATGGTTCTGGAAAGCGAACCGCTTCCTGCTGCCCCGCCTGTTGCTGCAACTCCCGCCTCCGTTGAAGAGACGCCCGCAGCTCCGGTCATTCATGCGCCGCATGTCGTCGCGCCCTCTGCGGAACATGAGCCCGTCGCGCCGGAGGTTGTCCTGCATGCGCCTGAGCCCGCGCCAAAGGAGCCCCCGCGGGAGGAATCATTCGATCAGGCTTTCCCGCCTGTGCCGGTTGAGCCGCCCGCCGCGCCTGTCCGCGAGCGTTTCCGTTTCCGTGCGTCGGACGCTGCGATAGGCCTCGCCGCCGGCGCCGCCGCCATCGGCGCTTTTGGACGGTCGAAGGCCAGCGACGCTGCAGTTGCTACGCCTGAAGAGCCGCAGCCCCATGGCGTCGAGGAAGCTCATGCTGCCGAGGTTCATGCTCAGGCCGAAATGCATGAAGCGACGCCCGCTCCCGCGCCCTTAGAAGTTCTTTCGGTTTCCGAAGAAGAGCTTCAAGAGACGGCTGCAGCCCTGCGCGGCGCCGCCTATGAGCATGCGCCGGCGCCTGAACACGCGGAAGAGCATGTCGTAGAGACACAGGTTCACGAAACCGCTGAAGAAGAACCTGCGAAGGAAGTTGAACCTTCTGCGGAAGCGCTGGCCGAGGAGCCGCCGAAAGCAGAAGTGGAAGAATCGCAGGTTTCTCCCGGCTATGCTTGGCTTGAACGCGCGCTTGCGCGCGACGAGGGCCAGAAGTCTCCCGCGCTTGAATGGTTGCGCTCGCGCCCGCCGACCAGCCTCCTGGTGGATACGACGCCTGCAGCGCCGGAACCTCAGGCTGAAGAGGCGCAGCCTGCTCATGGAGAGCCTTCAAGCGAAGCGCCGCAAGCCGCTGAGGCTGAGGCCACGGAAGCTGCTGCTCTCGCCGAAGAAGCGGGGCATGAGGCTGCGCCCGCCACGGAGCCGACAGTTGTTGGTCGTTACTCCAGCGGCGGTTCGGAATATACGCTTTATTCCGATGGCACCATCGATGCGCAGACGGAGCAGGGCCTGTTCCGTTTCGAATCCATGGATGAACTTCGCGCTTATATCGAGGCGCAGAACAATCAGTCCTGAGCCTTCGCGCGTTTATTTAATAAGCGGCAGAAGCGCCTTGAAGTCGGCCGTGCCCGCTCGCCCGAGCCATTCGAAAATGACCATCTCGGTTGTGACGGGGTGAACGCCCGCCTGTTCCATGCGGCGAAGCGCTGTTTCGCGTGAGGTTTCTTCACGCGAGGCGATGGCGTCCACCACCACAAAGGCGTCGTAGCCCGCCTGTTTAAGGTCGAGCGCGCTTTGCAGAACGCAGACATGGGCTTCAATGCCCGTAATGATGATCTGCTTGCGTTCGCTTGCCACGCTAAGATGCGCCGCGATGGCCTCGTCGCGAAGGCAAGAGAAGGCAATCTTCTCAAAGACGCTTGCCGCGTCGTCCGCCGCTTCGCGCAAAGTCGCGACGGTCGTGCCAATGCCCCGGGGATATTGTTCCGAGAGCGTGACGGGAATGTGGAAATGCCGGGCGGCCGTGATCAGTTTCGCTGAATTGGCGATGACAGGGCCAGCGTCGCTCATGGCGGGCGCAAGCTTCTCCTGAACGTCGATGACGAGCAGTTGCGCTTTGTCTGTCGAGAGGATCATGCGCTCTTCTCCGCATGGGCGATCGCCGCCATGGCGAAAGCGAATTCGAGGGCCGTGTCTTTCAACGAGTCGAAGCGGCCCGAGGCCCCGCCGTGACCTGCATCCATATTGGTCTTGAGCAGAACCGGCCCGCCGCCTGTCATTGTGGCGCGCAGGCGCGCGACCCATTTGGCGGGCTCCCAATAGGTCACGCGCGGATCGGTCAGGCCGCCGAGCGCAAGGATCGCCGGATACATCTGCGCCTTCACATTGTCATAGGGCGAGTAGGACGACATGATCTCGAAGGCCTTGGCGTCGTGGATAGGGTCGCCCCATTCGAGCCATTCGGGCGGGGTCAGCGGCAAGGTGGCGTCGAGCATGGTGTTCATGACATCGACGAAAGGCACGTCCGCGATAATGCCTGCGAAGAGGTCTGGCGCCATGTTGGCGATAGCGCCCATGAGCATGCCGCCCGCGCTGCCGCCTGAAGCTACGATGCGGCCTTCGCGCGTGTAGTTCTGGGCCGCCAGAGAGCGCGCAGCCGCGATGAAATCCGAGAAGGTGTTGGGCTTCTTGTTCAGCTTTCCATCGGTGTACCAGCCCCAGCCCTTGTCGGTTCCGCCGCGCACATGGGCGATGGCGTAGACGAAGCCGCGATCGACCAGCGAAAGGCGGCGGCTTGAGAAACTCGCGGAATAGGCATGGCCATAAGAGCCATAGCCCGTGATGAAGAGCGGCGCGCTTCCATCGAGCTTCGTGTCTCGCTTGTACAGAATGGAAATCGGAATCAAAGCGCCATCATGCGCAGGTGCGAAGATGCGGCGCGTGACATAGAGAGCAGGGTCATGGCCGCTCGGAATGGTCTGGCGCTTGCGCAGCACGCGGCTGCGCTCGGCCATGTCGTAATCATAGACCTCTTCAGGCGTCGTCATTGAGGAATAGGCGAAGCGAAGGGTCTTTGAATCGAATTCGCGCGAGCCATGCAGGGACAGCGAATAGGCTTCCTCATCAAAAGCGATCGCATGTTCCTCGCCGCTGAGAATATCGCGGATGATGATCTGCGGAAGGCAGTTCTCGCGCTCCAGACGCACCAGATAGTTTTGAAAAGCGCTGATGCGCGTGATCATGCGGCCAGGGCGATAGGGGATCACATCGCGCCAGTTGATGCGGGCGGGATCGTTGAGCGGCGCCTCGACCAGTTTGAAGTCCTCGCAACCATCCGCATTGGTACGGATGAAGAGGCGGTGGCCGTGATGCTCCACATCATAACGCAAGCCGTTTTCACGCGCCGCCACGAGGCGGGGCATGGCTTTGGGATCGTGCAGGTCGAGCAGATGGGCTTCGGCGGAGTCGTGATCGGTGAGATGAATGATGGCGAAGCGGCGCGAGCGGCTGCGCCAGACATTCATGAACCAGCCGGGGTCGGTCTCTTCAAAGATGAGTTCATCGCTAGTTGGGTC
>CANGOK010000128.1 GCA_947455285.1 Beijerinckiaceae bacterium
CTCGCCGCGCAGATAGTCCATCAGCGCCCGCGCGGCGGGCGGGGCGTTGTCCACCACCAACGCCTGCATGGCGTATTCGGTCTGCATTTCCTGCGGCAGGCGACCGAGGAAGCGGACGCCTTCGATGGGGACGATCTCGCTGGAAAGCGTGATCACCGCCTGCGCGTGGCCTTCCGCTACCCTTGCGGAGACGACCGAGCCCGGCCCGTTGATGAAAATCGCCCGCGCCCGCAGCGCCTCGCCAAATCCCAGTTCATCGGCGGCGGCCATGACCTCATTGGCGACATTGGTGCCGGCCTTGGGGTCCGACAGCGCGATGGATTCCAGCGTCTCGATGGTCGCCTTGAACTCAGCCACGCTCGCGACCGACAGGGCTGGCCCCGCCTCCGGGGCGCCCATGCCGAGCGGGCTGACCGCGAGTTTGAAATTGTCTGAGGGCGTCGCCAGACCATCGGCGCGCGCCTTCGCTAGAACCGAGGCCACCACGATCCCTGCGTCAAAGGGTAGGCCCGCCGCCAGATGCTCTCTGGTGGCGGCGGGGGTGGCGAAGGTGAGGTCGAGGCTGACGCCCTGCGCGCCCTCAAACCTTGGCGCTAGAGCCTCCATCGCCGCGCGAAAACCGCCTGCGCATAAAAGCTTGAGCTTATCAGGCATCGCGCCTTCTCCTTGACCTCGACCCGCTCTGTTGAGGATCGTTCCGCGCGGCACATATACACAAGCGATCTACGCAGCGCAGCCCGGTTGCGCGCCCGCTCTGTCTCGCCTATCCCTTAACGTCCGACAGGTTGCACGCCTGCCTGTTTTCAGCCTTGGAGATCGTCCATGGATCGCATTTCTTCATCGGGGCTCAACATTGCCCGTGAACTCTATGATTTTGTGAATTCTGAAGCCCTGCCGGGCACGGGCATAGCGCCTGACGCTTTCTGGAGCGGCCTCGCTTCCATCCTCGCCGAACTCGCCCCCCGCACCTACGCCCTGCTGGCGGTTCGCGACGACCTGCAAGCCAAGATCGACGCGTGGCACGTCGCCCACAAGGGCAAGCCTCATGATGCGGCGGCTTATGAGGCCTTCCTGCGGGAGATCGGTTATCTGCGGCCAGAGCCTGCGCCGGCCTCCATCCGCACCCAGAATGTCGATGACGCAATCGGGCGCATCGCCGGGCCGCAGCTCGTGGTTCCCGTCTCCAATGCGCGCTATGCGCTGAACGCCGCCAACGCGCGCTGGGGCAGCCTCTATGACGCGCTCTATGGCACCGACGCTATTCCCGACGAGGGCGACGCAGCCCGCAGCAAGGGCTACAACCCTGCTCGCGGCGCCAAGGTGATCGCCAAGGCGCGCGAAGTGCTCGACAGCATTGCGCCGCTGGCCTCCGGCAGCCATGCGGATTCGACCGGTTACGCCATCGTCAATGGCGCGCTTGCGGTGACGCTGAAGGGCGGCGCGACCACGGGTCTGAAGGACCCCTCGCGCCTTGCTGGTTATGATGGCGACGCCGGTTCGCCCTCGCTCGTTCTTTTCGTCAACAACGGGCTCCATGCGGAGTTGCGTTTCGACCGCTCCAGCGCCATCGGCAAGACCGATCCTGCGGGCGTCAGCGATGTGGTGATGGAATCAGCCCTCACCACCATCATGGACATGGAAGACTCGGTCGCGGCCGTCGACGCCGAAGACAAGGTGCAGGTCTATCGCAACTGGCTCGGCCTGATGAATGGCACGCTGACCGCAAGCTTCGAGAAGGCGGGCGGCACGCTTGAGCGCCGTCTCAACGCTGATCGTCGTTACACGCGTCCCGATGGCAAGATGCTCTGGCTCTCTGGCCGCAGCCTCATGCTGGCGCGTAATGTCGGCCATCACATGTTCACCGACATGGTGCAGATGAACGGCGCGGATGTTCCTGAGAGCATCGTCGACGCCGCCGTGACCGCGCTCATCGCGCTGCACGACCTCAAGGGCTCGCAGCAGGTGAAGAACTCCCGCGCTGGCTCGGTCTATATCGTGAAGCCGAAAATGCATGGGCCTGACGAAGTCGCGCTCGCCAACGATCTCTTCACTCGTGTTGAAGATCTCGTGGGCATGCCCCGCTTCACCATGAAGATGGGCATCATGGATGAGGAGCGCCGCACCACGGTGAACCTCGCGGCCTGCATACTCGCCGCCGCCGACCGCGTGGTCTTCATCAACACGGGCTTCCTCGACCGCACGGGCGATGAAATCCATACGTCGATGGAAGCTGGCCCCATGGTCCGCAAGAACGACATGAAGACGACGCCCTGGATCCCCGCTTATGAGGATTCCAACGTCGACATCGGCCTGCTCTGCGGCTTGCCGGGCAAGGCGCAGATCGGCAAGGGCATGTGGGCGGCGCCTGACCGCATGGCGGACATGATCGCGCAGAAGATCGGCCACCCCATGGCGGGCGCGAACACCGCCTGGGTGCCTTCGCCCACCGCTGCGACCCTCCATGCGCTGCACTATCATCAGGTGAGCGTCGCCGACCGTCAGAAGGAGATCGCCAAGCGCCCGCGCGCGAAGCTCTCGGACATTCTGACGATCCCGGTCTCACAGTCGAACTTCGCGCCTGACGCCGTCCAGCAGGAGTTGGACAACAACTGTCAGGGCATTCTTGGCTATGTCGTGCGCTGGATCGATCAGGGCGTCGGCTGCTCCAAGGTGCCGGACATTCACGACGTCGGCCTGATGGAAGATCGCGCCACGCTGCGCATCTCGAGCCAGCACATCGCCAACTGGCTGCGCCATGGCGTCGTCAGCGAGCAGCAGGTGCGCGATACGCTGAAGCGCATGGCGGCGGTTGTGGATCGGCAGAATGCGGGCGATCCGCTTTATCGCCCCATGGCGCCCGCCTGCGACGGCGTCGCCTTCCAGGCTGCTTGCGACCTTATCTTCAAGGGGCGCGAACAGCCTAATGGCTACACCGAGTTCGTGCTCCATGCGCGTCGCCGTGAGGCCAAGGCGCGGGGCTAGGATGCTACGGGGCCGCCGGGCGAAACCGGCGGCCTACCATCCGGCTCGGCGCATCAATTCCATGAAGATCGCGCCGAGCAAGCCACCAATGATCAGATAGGCGATCCGGGGCCAGCTCAGGATTCCGCCTTCGTCAAAAGGGCTGTTCATTCGCGTGGACTATTGGTCCACAGCGGAGCACTCTCCCCCCGCCTTTTCGATCTGCGCGCACACCGCCTCGGCGTCGGCCTCGGTGAGGCCCGCGCTGCGCACATGCCAGACATAGGCGCCGTCCTGTTTCGCGCGGTGATAGTTCAGCCGGCGAGAGCCGAGGATAGCGCTGAATTTCTGCTTCATTTGGCCCACTTTGGCCCGCGCCTCTCCTTCGGTTTCGACGCTCGCAAGAACGGCTGCGAAAGCCACGCGCGTCGGACGCTCGGGTTCCGCCGCAGCTGTCTCAACGGCAGGCGCAGCCTTTGGCGGCGGGACGGGGGCAGGGGGCGCCAGAGCTGTCTGCAACTGGGGCGCGGGTGGCGGGGCTTGCGCCAGCCGGCGCTCCAGCGGCGCGGGCGGCATGGGTATCGGCGGGGCGATGCGGGGAGCGCTGATCTGCTGAGCATCGCTCACGACGGCGGTCATGGGCGCAGGCGTCGTGATCTGCCGGGTCGGCTGCAGGGCCAGCGGCATCATGGAGGAATCCGGGGTCGCCACTTCCGCCGCTTCAGGTTCGGCGGCGGCCGCCGTCATCGCTGCGATCAGGACCGAGATGGGCGGCGTTTGCGCAGGTTCGGCCGCGCTCGCCTCCAGAGCTGGAGTTGTCGCGATCTGTGGCGTCTGCACCGCAGGGCGGATGACGGTGTTGGCGTAGGGCAACCCGCCGGCTCCTGCGCTCTGGTGCGCGCCGGTCATGAACCAAACGACGAAAGCTCCACCCAGAACGCTCATCACCACCGCCGGCAAGGCCAGCGAAGCCCGATGATTGTTGACACGCCTCGACAGGCGGCGCGGGGCCACCCTTGTCTGTCCATGGTCGGACAATTCACGCCACGTGGAGCTCACAACGCCTCCCTACGCACTCAACCCAAGCAGGGCCAAGCTTTGCTTGACGCCCACTTGTGGCGATCGTGGGGCAAAAACGGCAAAGATGAAACAGGAATCTTTTTTAATGTGGACGCAGCGCGTTTGCTTTTGGCGAAAAGCCGCTTAAACCGGGCCTGTTCTTCAAAAGGAGTCGCCCCATGGCGCGAAAACCCGCGAGCCGGTCCGAATTCGTGCTGTTCGACGTCATTTATGAGGATGGAAGCCAGCGCTCAAATCGCCGTGTGCCGGGCGAGATTCTGGGCGGCCTTGACGCCGATGCGCCCGCGCGCGCCGTGATAGAGGCGCAGGACCGTGAAATCGCAGAGAAATCTGGCGTTCCGCCCCTGCGCATCAAGTCGCTGAAGCGTTCCGGCAAGAAATAAGGGCCTTCGTCCGGCTCAGGAGACAAGAGCCGCTGGTGCGGCTATATCTCTCCCCTGTTGATGTTCGCCGTGGCCGTCAATCCGCACGCCCGGCGCAAAATCTCATCACGGGGAGAGAACCTATGTCGCCGCGCTTTGCTTCGCCTGCCTTTAAAATGAGCCTCGCGGCCCTCGCCATTGCGGCAGTCAGCCCCGCCTTGGCGCAGAACAAGATCAATCTCAGCACCGTTCAGTCCATCGGCTCGGTCGTCACCTATATCGCGCAGGACAAGGGCTATTTCAAAGCCGAGGGTCTTGATGTCGACATCCAGCTCGTGAATTCCGCCGCGCAGGCGGTCGCCCTGCTCGCCCAGAACGAATTGCAGGTGATGGAAGGCGGCGTCTCGATCGGCTTCTTCAACGCCCTCGAAAAGGGCATGCCGATGATCATGACCTCCGACCGCGTGTCTTCGCCGATCGGCCACAAGCTGATCGTGCGCGCCAACCTCAAGGGTAAGATCACCAAGGTCGAAGACCTCAAGGGGATGAACGTCGGCACCAACGCCATCGCTTCGGTCACCACCTATGAACTTGGAAAATTGCTTTCCAAACATGGTCTTACTCTGAAGGACATCGAGCTGAAGCAGCTTGGGTTCCCGCAGATGAGCCCGGCCATGAAGAACGGCGCCCTCGACGCCACGCTGAACATTCCGCCCTTCGCGAGCGCAATGGAGGACGCTGGCGACGGTTTCACCATCGCGCGGGTCGATGACGAGGTTGAGCCTTCGCCCATGACCATCGCCGCGAGCTTCATCAACACGGATTGGGCTGCCAAGAACAAGGATGTCGTGCGCCGCTTCTTCGTCGCCTACGTCAAGGCGACCCGCGACTACTGCCTCGCCTATCACAACGGGCCGAATCGCAGGGAGGTGATGGAGATCGCCCTCAAGAACGGTCTTGAACGCAGCATCGAGGAAATCGACAAGACGGAGTGGACCGGCCGCAGCATGAATGGCGCCGTCAACATGAAGAGCGTGATGGACCAGCAGGCCTTCTATATCGAGCAGGGCTTCGTCGAGCGCGCGACCACCGAAGAGCGCATGTATACGACGGAGTATATCGATTACGCGGTGAGCAAGCTCGGCCCCGCGCCTGCGGTCAACCCGGCTTCGAAGCTGGCGGGCTGCCGCTGAATCGCACCAACAGCGAGCGTCCCGATCAGGGGCGCTCGTTCAGCCGGGAAAGCCGGGACTTTTTAAAAAAGGAAGAAATGGTACCGCCACCCCGGCTCGAACGGGGGACCTCTAGATCCACAATCTAGCGCTCTAACCAACTGAGCTATGGCGGCCCGGAACGGCTTCCTAGAAGCAAAGCGCGCCAAATGCAAGCGCCGCAGATCATGTTCTCTACATTGGTCTCTCGCCGCAGCGTTCGACAGTAAAAAAGCGCCGCCTTGGGAGGCGGCGCTGTTGTCGGGAAAATCAGGCTGCGAGGCTCTTTTCGAAGGTCGCCTTCAGGGGCTCAGCCGCTTCGACGGCGACCTTTTGCGCGAGCGCGGTCATTTCCTTCATCTGGGTGGAAATGACCTCGAACTGCCTGCGGGCGTAGTCGGTTTGAAGCGAGAGGGCTTCAGGGATCGAACGGGCCGCAGCCAGCGCCTTGAAATGCTCAAGACTGGCGTCGGCCTGCGCCTTCAGCCCTTCGAGCGCCTTCTGGTTCAACTCACCAATTCCACGCGTGACGTTCACATAGCTCGTCTCGATGGTGTCGGTGACATCCTCGGCGGCGTGCTTCATCTTGTCATAGGCGGCGCGGGTCTGGACCAGCGCTTCTTGCGTGGCGCAGCGCAGGGTTTCCTGCGCGTCTCTGGCGTCAGAGACCGCCTTTTGGGTGGTCTCGTGGATGAGGTCGTCGAAGGCCGGAGCAAGCATGGCTGGGGCTTCGCGGGTCGCCTCGACGGCGTCCGCCGCCTTGGCCATCATCGTTTCGGTCGCAGAGGCTGCTTTCTTCGCCAGTTTGGGCGCAGACTCTGCGGACAAGGATTTCGGTTTGCGTGGCGTGGCCATGAAACTGTCCTCTCCGATGGAGCTTACTTCTTGATGCCGGTGGCCTTCTGCATCGCGTCGCCAAGCTCCTTGGTCTGAGCCTGGAGATTGGCCATCTGCGCCTTCAGGTAGTCGCTCTGAAGTTGCATGACCTCTTGAATGTCCTTCGCGTGAACAAGTTTCTCAGCGAGGTCGAAAGCGGCGTTCACATTGTTTTCAGCGATCGCGACGGCCTTGGCGGACATGTCCTTGGCGCCAGCGAGGGCGGGGTTGGCGACGGGAGCCTCGAGCGAGGTCGTGCTCTTCTGGACGGCGCCCATGAAGCCCTCGAAGGCCTTGCGGGCCTGAGCGACGCTGCGTTCGGCGAATTCACGCATTTCGGTGGGCACTTCAAAAACGGGCGTCGACATTGGCTCTCTCCTTTAGTGAACCGGACCGCGTATGATCGGGTTGCAGGCCGCAGCCACTTAACGCGGCTGGCCCTATATAGATCAGATAATGGTGCGATGCAACATAATTGTGCGGCGCACAAAAATTTACGATGTTTTAGGGAATCCGGGCTTTCCGGGCGTCCGGCCATGGACCGTTGTCTTCGACCACGTTAAGCTTTGATTAAGCCTGTTCAGGTGTCGACGGGCGTAGTGTGCGTAAAAAGGCGTTGAGATTCATGGCTTTCAACTGGTCGAGATCTGACGATCTGGCCGCCCTTCTGGCGGAGCCGGCGCTTGCCGCGTCGCTCGCGCGTGGAGGGGCGATCTTCATCGGCGCCTCGTCCCCTGCGCGCCTTGTCTACGCCTCGGGCCCTCTGCAAGTTTTTTTTGGCGCCTCTCAGCTCGATCAGCTCGCGAATCGCTTGCTGGGCAAGCCGGGCCTCGTTGAGCGATTCGCCCAGCTCTCCCCGGGAGCGCCGGGCAGGCTGGAGCGGGTGCGCTTCGCCTTCGGTCTGAAGGTCGAGACCGTCACGGTCATGCTGCGCCGCACGCCAACCCCCGGCTCCTTCATCATCGGCATGCTCGTCGACGCGCGGATCGCCCAACCGCAGGGCGGCTACCCGGCCGCTATCACCGCCACGACGCCAGCCACGCCAGCGCCCGTGGTTGCGGCTGCCCCCGTCATTGCGCCTACGCCTGTCGTGGCGCCTGCCGCGCCGCTCATCGCCGCGCCTTCGGCGCCCGAACCTGCGCCCTCAGGCGAGGTTGGCGCCGTCGCCGCGCAACTGGCCCAGCGCCACGCCAATGCGCCCTTCCTGCGTTTCCTCTGGCAGACCGACTCCGCCGGGCGGCTCACCAGCCTCACCGGCCCCTTCTGCGAAGTGCTGGGCTGCTCACTTGAAGCCCTGCAGGGTCTCGACTTCGCTGAACTTGCGCGCGCCTGCGGTCCTGAGGCCGAGGACGGCCTGCGCAAGGGTCTGGGTGGGCGCGAGACCTGGAGCGGGCTTGATCTTCTCTGGCCCCTCGCCAATGCGAGGGTCGCCGCGCCGATCACGCTTGGCGGCTTGCCTGCGCTTGATGCGCGGCGGATGTTCCATGGCTATCGCGGCTTTGGCGTCATTCACATCAACCGGCTGGAGCCCTGCGCCCGCGCCTGGACGCCGCCCGCGCCAATCGTCAGGGCGGCCCCTGCGCCTGAGCCGGAACCTGCCCCCGTTCCTGCGAGCCCCTTTGCGGGCCTCGCCAATGTGGTGTCCATTCGCGAGCGTCGTCCCGATGCCCCGCTGCTCCCGACTGACCAGCCGGCGTCTGAACCAGCAGCGCCCGCCTCTCAGCCGCAAAAGCCCGCACGCAGCCGCGAGGCTTCCAACCTCGTGGAGCTTAGCTCGACCGAACGCACCGCCTTCCGCGAAATCGCCCGGGCTCTCGGCGCGCGGATCGATGACGACGCGCCCCCGCGCCGCGAGACCAGTGAGGATCGGGCAAGGCGAATTCGCGACCTGATTGATCTTGCGACCGTTCGCGCAGCCCATACCCCGCCTGAGCGGCCGCGCAATCTGCGTCTGGCGGAAGAGCCGCCGCCGGCTCCGCCAGAGCCGCCGCGCGTGGCTCCCGCCGCGCCTGAGGCCGCTGGCTCCATCCTTGACGAAGTGGGCGCCAATGCAGCCGCTCTGCTCGACCGTCTGCCTGTGGGCGTGCTGGTCAGCCGCATGGAGATCCCGGTTTTCCTCAACCGCACCCTGCTCGACCTGTTGGGTTTCGCCGACGCCGACGCCTTCCATGCGGCGGGCGGACTTGATTCCATTTTCATTGGCCGCGCTCAAGATCGGGACGCGCCGGGCTCGACCTCGATTCGCGCCGCTGATGGCGAGATCATTCCGGTCGACATCCGGATCCAGTCCGTCGAATGGGATGGCGCGCCTGCGACGCTCACCACCTTCCGCAAGCCAGAGTCGGATCTGAACCCGCGCCTGCGCAGTCTTGAAAGCGATCTGCGTGAGCGCGAGCTTGAGACGCGCGAGCTGCGCACCATTCTCGACACCGCCACCGATGGCGTCGCCGTGCTTGACGGACAGGGCGCCATTCTGTCGCTTAATCGCTCCGCCGAGGCTCTATTTGGC
>CANGOK010000129.1 GCA_947455285.1 Beijerinckiaceae bacterium
AGCAGCCACTTGGTGCGCGGCGTGATCGCGCGCTGCAGGTCTTCCGGCTCCAGCTTGAAGCCATTCTCGAGCTTGGTGGGCACGATGACCGGCTTGCCATTGGCGATGATCACCATGTCGGGATAGCTGACCCAATAGGGAGCGGGAATGATGACCTCGTCGCCCTCGTCGCAGGTGGCCAGGAAGGTGTTGAACAGGATCTGCTTGCCGCCGGTGCCGACGATGGTCTGGCTGGGCTTGTAGTCGAGATTGTTCTCGCGCTTGAACTTGGCCGCGATGGCCTCGCGCAGGGGCACGATGCCCAGCACGGGCGGGTACTTCGTCTCGCCGCGACGGATCGCGTCGATCGCCGCTTCCTTGATGTGGTCGGGCGTATCGAAATCGGGCTCGCCCACCGACAGCGAGATGATGTCGCGCCCGCTGTTTTTCAGATCGCGCGCACGTTGGGTCGCCACCATGGTGGCGGACGGCTTGACGCGGGTGACGGCTCCGGCGAGGAACGACATAGGCAATGCTCCGGTAAGGCTGATTTTGCGGCGCGAACATAGGCGTGGTGCGCCGCGAGAGCAACGCCAAAGAGCGCGAAAAACGCCTTGGGCGCGTCTAATCCAACAGTGAAGCTGAAACCTTGCCGCGTCTGGGCCGTTGCTATTGCGGGGGTCAGGTGTGGAAAAGGTGTCCCATGGCGCGCGTATCAACGCCAGTTTCTGAAAGCGGCCTTGTCCGAACGATGAATTTCGAGATGGCGCGACGCCAGTTGCATGTGTCGCTGGCCTTGCTGGGAGCCTTGGCGGCTGGCGCCGCTTTTGGCTTGCGCCCAGATCCAGCTCCCGCTCCTCGGCCCTTCACACAGGTCCAACCGACCGTTCAGGCGCCCCAGATGGTCCATATCCGGCAGGCGCAGGTCATGATACGGGAAATGGCGGGCCAGTAAGGGTTCCATATGGCGCGGACTCGGCCCATATTCCGCCCATGGCTCGTCCCCCAAAATCAACCTCTCCCAAATCTCCCGCCCGCGCGCCCCGCTCACGCGCTTCGCGGCCCGATGTGCATCCGCTGGGCGAGCACCTCGCCGCCCTGCTCAATCCCGCCCTGAACGAGCGGCGGCCGGGGCTGGAGGAGGCGCCGCAGGCCGGATTTGACTCGGGCGTCGCCCAGGAAGCCGACGAGCAGCTCGCCCGCGCCCTCAGCCGCCGCAACGGTGGGCCTGACATCGCCCTGCCCACAGACGAAGTGCGTCGGGTGCGTCCGCGCGGCGAGGCCATCACCGGAGCCACGGCCACGCTGGAGAGCCTGAAGGATCTGCTCGAACAGGGCGACCCTAATCTGCGGGGCTCGGCGCCATGGACGCCGCATCGCCCGGCGCGGCCTGACAAGTCTGAAGGCGGCGTGCCCTTCAGGATCGTGTCGGATTACGAGCCTAAGGGCGACCAGCCGCAGGCCATTGCGGAATTGGTCGCAGGCGTCGGGGAGCATGAGCGCGATCAGGTGCTGCTGGGCGTGACGGGCTCGGGCAAGACCTTCACCATGGCGCAGGTGATCGCGCGAACCAATCGCCCCGCCCTCATTCTGGCGCCAAACAAGACTTTGGCGGCGCAGCTCTATGGGGAGTTCAAATCCTTCTTCCCCGACAACGCCGTCGAATATTTCGTTTCCTACTACGACTACTATCAGCCCGAGGCCTATGTGCCGCGGACCGACACCTATATCGAGAAGGAAAGCTCAATCAACGAGCAGATCGACCGCATGCGCCATGCGGCGACGCGCGCCCTGCTGGAGCGCGACGACGTCATCATCGTCGCCTCGGTCTCCTGCATCTACGGCATAGGCTCGGTGGAGACCTATACGGCCATGACCTTCTCGCTGAAGATCGGCGAGCAGATCAACCAGCGCCAGCTTCTCGCCGATCTCGTGGCGCTGCAATACAAGCGCAGCGGCGGCGACTTTTCGCGCGGCGTATTCCGTGTGCGCGGAGACACGATCGAACTCTTTCCCGCCCACTATGAAGACCGCGCATGGCGCATCAGTTTCTTCGGCGATGAAATCGAGAGCATCGTCGAATTCGATCCGCTGACGGGCCGCAAGACGCAGGACCTGGAGTTTGTGAAGGTCTATGCGAATTCGCACTATGTCACGCCGCGCCCGACGCTGTTGCAGGCGGTGAGCTCCATCAAGAGCGAGCTGAAGCAGCGGCTCACCGAATTGAACAACGCCGGCCGCCTGCTCGAAGCGCAGCGCCTCGAACAGCGCACGATTTTCGATATCGAAATGCTGGAGTCGACAGGCTCCTGCGCAGGCATCGAAAACTATTCGCGCTATCTCACAGGCCGCAAGCCGGGCGAGCCGCCGCCGACCCTGTTCGAATATCTGCCCGACAACGCCCTCGTCTTCACCGATGAATCCCATGTCACGGTGCCGCAGATCGGCGCCATGTATAAGGGCGACTTCAGGCGCAAGGCGACGCTGGCCGAATATGGCTTTCGCCTGCCCTCCTGCCTCGACAACCGCCCGCTGCGGTTCGAGGAATGGGAGGCCATGCGGCCGCAGACCGTGCATGTCTCCGCGACACCTGGCGATTGGGAGATGGAGCGCACGGGCGGCGTCTTCGTGGAGCAGGTCATTCGCCCGACCGGCCTCATCGACCCGCCGGTCGAGATCCGCCCCGCCCGCGCGCAGGTGGACGATGTGCTGGGCGAAATTCGCGAGATGGCGCTCAAGGGCATGCGCACGCTTGTCACTGTGCTGACGAAACGCATGGCCGAAGACCTCACCGAATATCTGCATGAGAATGGCGTGCGCGTGCGCTATATGCATTCGGACATCGACACGATCGAACGCATCGAAATCATTCGCGACCTGCGGCTTGGCGCCTTCGATGTGCTGGTGGGCATCAACCTGTTGCGTGAAGGCCTCGACATTCCAGAATGCGCCCTCGTCGCGATTCTCGACGCTGACAAGGAAGGCTTCCTGCGCAGCGAGACCTCGCTGATCCAGACCATCGGACGCGCCGCGCGCAACGTCGATGGCAAGGTCATTCTGTACGCCGACCAGATCACCGGCTCCATGCAGCGCGCCATGGACGAGACGAGCCGTCGCCGCGAGAAGCAGCAGGAATATAACCGCGAAAACGGCATCACGCCGGCCACGATCCGGCGCGGCATTCAGGACATTCTGGGTTCAGTCTACGAACAGGACCACGTCACCGTGGACACCGGCCTCGCAGATACGCCGAAGGCCGGCCACAATATGAAGGCGACGATCAGCGACCTCGAAAAGCGCATGCGCGAGGCCGCGGCCAATCTCGACTTCGAAACGGCGGCGCGTCTGCGCGACGAGATCAAGCGGTTGCAGGCTGTGGAGCTCGCCATCGGCGACGATCCCATGGCGCGGCAGGCGGAGGTTGAGGAGCGCGCAGGCGCCTATTCGGGCGCGCGCAAATATGGAAGCGCCGCCAATCTGCCGACCACGCGCGCACATAAACCCACAGACGACGACATGGGCCCGCACAACTGGGGCGGTGGCGAAGCGCGCCCGCGCAGTTCTGCAGGGAAAGGCGGGACACGGGCGCTGAAGGGGAAGCGGGGGCGGTGAAATGAACGGGGCGGCAAAGCCGCCCCGATTGCGCGGTGGGGACTCCAATATTCCACCACATGATGCACGCGCCTGATAGGCTCGGCGACGGCCTCGAGATTCACCGTGTCACGCGCATCGTCATAATTCAGAAACGCATGAGTTCATGCAACGAGACTGCTGCACGACCTAAGATTACAAACGAACAGGCGCGTCCGGATAAGACAACTGCTCGCGCGCCCGCCAGTCATGGGTGACGTAGTTCAGGATCACCGACTTGCGCACGCCCTTGATCGGGCGGGGCTCAAAGCCGTGCCAGGTGTTGTCTGAGGGCACGAAGATCATGGCTGTGTTGGGCAGGAAGGGCGAGCGGCCGAAATGCTCTTCCTTGCTGCGATAGATGTCGGTGCCGAGGTCCTCATGGCCCTCGGTCAGATAGATCAGGCAGGTGAATTTCTTCACGCCGAGATCAGTGTGGGGCTCAAGCCAGAAACCGTCGATATCCTGCGCATATTCGAGCCGCAGGAAGGTGTCGTCGACCGGCGCGTTGAAAGCATCGGCGATGGCGTGCACGACCCGCTGCGACTGCAGCGCTTCGGCGACCGCGCGCATGACCGGATATTTCGCCATCTGGTCGGCGTCGAAATAGCTGCGCGTGTCGTTATGCAGTTCGCGACGCCCCGATATGCCCTCAAGCGAGGGCGCGTTGAAGGGCAAGGTGGCCAGCGCATGCGACACTTCTGCGGGAAACACTTCGTCCAGAAGATGCCAGGGATAGGGATCGGAAAAGCTCTGGCGCTTCGCAATTGAAGCGCAGAAAGCATCCGCGATCGAACCCGCGTCCGTGGTCGAAAGGCTTGTCATCGGCTGACCTCTTGAAGCGCGGGCAAATCCGCGCAGGCCCCGGATACCGGGAGCGGCGCACCCTAGCGCCCCGCCCCCGGTCCGGCAACCAGATTAGGCCTTCAGCTTCGTGCCGAGCTTCACCAGAGCTTCGAGCAATTGCCCGATCAGCGCCCGTCCAGCCTCATCCGTGAAGCGGCCGGAGGCGTCGAACTTCTGGGCGGCGCCGCCGATATAGACCTGCGGATTGTTCACGCCATAGGCGTTGCAGCCCACCATGATCTGACGCAGATGCCACTGGCCGCGCGACGTGCCAAGAATGCCGCCCGCCGCGCCGAGAATGGCGTAGGCCTTGCCGTCGAAGGGCTGGTTTGGACCGCGCGAGGCCCAGTCGATGGCGTTCTTGAGGACGCCGCTGACCGAGTAGTTATATTCAGGAGAGGCGAACAGAACCGCATCGGCGGCCGCGATCTGATTGCGCAGGCGCATGACAGTATCGGGGAACGAACCCTCGTGGCGCAGATCCTCGTCATAGAGCGGAATATCCGCGATGTCGGCGATCTCGACCGTCACGCCAGCAGGGGCCAGCTCCTGAGCGGCGCGCAGGGCGGCGGTGTTGTAGGAGTCCTTGCGCAGGCTGCCTGACAGGGCGACGATCTTGAACTGGCTCATTAGGATTGATCCTTGGTGCGGCTGACTTTCGAAGGGAAGCAGCGTCGCTTCTCCCATGCCCCATGATGCCGGACAAGCGCAACCCCGGCAAATCCGGTGATCGGCGACCTCGAACTGGATCTACGGCGCGCCGACGCGTCCTGATCCACGCAGATCGAAAACAAAAAGGCCCCTCGCGGAGCCCTTCTGCTTGATTTGTGACGATGGCTTTAAAGCCTGCGCGAGGCCCTTTAGTGGGCGCCGGCCCAGACGCGCCTCTTGGTGAAGAGGAGCAGGCCCGCGAAGAGGATCAGGAAGGCCATGACCTTGAAGCCGGTCTTCTTGCGTTCTTCGAGCTTCGGCTCGGCCATCCACATCAGGAAGGCGGTCACGTCGCGGCTGTACTGCTGCACAGTCTCGGGCGAGCCATCCGTATATTCCACCTGACCATCGCTCAGGGGCTTACCCATGCCGATGTGGCCGCCGGGGAAATAGATGTTGGCGTTCGGATCCTTGTCATCCGTATAGCCGAGCGCGAGCAGAGAGTAGATGTAGTCGGGGCCGTGCTCCTGATACTGGATGATCGGATCGACCAGAAACAGGGGGAAGCCGCGGCTGTAGCTGCGCGCCTTGGCGAGCACCGACATATCTGGGGGAACCGCGCCGAGGGTCGCCTTCGCGGCCTCGGGATTGGCGTAGACCGACGGGAAGCGATCGGCCGGACGCGCCGGGCGCTCGAACATCTTACCGTCTTCGCCGGGGCCGTCCTGCACCTTGTATTCAGCGGCAAGCGCCTTGACCTGCGCGTCGGAGAATTCCGGTCCGCCGGCCTGCGAGAGGTTGCGGAAGGACAGCAGCTTCGCCGAATGACAGTTGGAGCAGACTTCGCGGAACACGCGGAAGCCACGCTGCAACTGGGCGCGGTCGAAGGCGCCGAAGGGACCCGCGAAGCTCCAGGACTGGCGCTCGGGGGTCTTGGTTTCGTGGCTATGCTGCGCCGAAGCGGGCAGAGCGATGGCTGCGGCCAGAACGGCGGCGAGACCGAGTGTCTTCAAACGGATCATGATCAGTCCCTCGGTCAGGCTTTGGCGCTGTGCGTGCTCTTGAGCACCGCATCTGCGATGGAGGCAGGCACAGGGTGCGGCGTCTCGAACAGGCCGAGCAGCGGCATCACGATGAGGAAGAAGGCGAAGTAGTAGACCGCCAGCAGACGCGAAGCGAGCACATAACCGCCCTCAGCAGGCATGGCGCCGAGATAGCCAAGGCCGACGGCCGAGGCCACGAAGAGCCAGAAGAACACCTTGTAGACCGGGCGGTACTTGGCCGAACGGACCTTGGAGGTGTCGAGCCAAGGCAGGAAGCAGAGCACGAGAATGGCCGAGAACATGGCCACCACGCCGCCGAGCTTCGAGGGCACAGCGCGCAGGATCGCGTAGAAGGGCAGGTAATACCATTCCGGCACGATGTGGGCGGGGGTCGCGAGCGGGTTCGCCTCGATGTAGTTGTCCGCATGGCCGAGGTAATTCGGCACATAGAAGATCCACCATGCGAAGAACAGCATGAAGCACATCATGGCGAAGCCGTCCTTCAGCGTCGCATAGGGCGTGAAGGGCACGGTGTCGCGCGCCACATTCTTCACCTCGACGCCATCAGGATTGTTCTGGCCGACGACATGCAGCGCCCAGACGTGCAGGACGACGACGCCCGCGATCATGAAGGGCAGCAGGTAGTGCAGCGAGAAGAAGCGGTTCAGGGTCGGATTGTCGACCGAGTAGCCGCCCCACAGCCAGGTGGTGATCGCCTCGCCGACCAGCGGGATCGCCGAGAAGAGGTTGGTGATGACGGTCGCGCCCCAGAAGCTCATCTGGCCCCAGGGAAGCACATAGCCCATGAAGCCGGTGGCCATCATCAGCAGATAGATGATCACGCCGAGGATCCAGAGCACTTCACGCGGCGCCTTGTAGGAGCCGTAGTAGAGGCCGCGAAGCATGTGGATGTACACGGCGACGAAGAACATCGAAGCGCCGTTGGCGTGGGTGTAGCGCAGCAGCCAGCCCCAGTTCACATCGCGCATGATGAGCTCGATGGAATTGAAGGCGTAATCCACGTGCGGCGTATAGTGCATCACCAGCACGATGCCGGTGATGATCTGGACCATCAGCATGACGCTGAGGATGCCGCCGAAGGTCCACCAGTAATTAAGGTTCCGCGGCGTCGGATAAGCGACGAACGAGGAGTGGATGAGCCCCATGATGGGAAGCCGGCTCTCGAACCAGCGGCCAAGGGCGCTTTTGGGAACGTAAGTGGAAGGTCCGCTCATGTGATGATCTCTTGCAAAAAGCTGGAAGGCTGTCATGGCGCGCGGGACCGAGCCCCGCTCGCGGCGCTTAGCCGATGGTCAGCTTGGTGTCGGAGGTGAAGGCGTAGCTCGGCACTTCGAGGTTCTTTGGCGCGGGACCCTTGCGGATGCGGCCGGAGGTGTCATAGGCCGACCCATGGCAGGGGCAGAACCAGCCCTCGTATTCGCCCTGATGGCCCAGCGGGATGCAGCCAAGATGGGTGCAGACGCCGATGACCACGAGCCATTCGGGCTTCTTGACGCGCTGGGCGTCGGTCTGCGGATCAGGCAACTGCGCAAGCTGAACGTCCTGCGCTTCCTTGATCTCCTTGGGCGTGCGGTGACGCACGAAGATTGGCTTGCCGCGCCACTTCACGGTGACGATGGCGCCCTCGGCGATGGCCGAAAGGTCAACCTCGATCGGCGCGCCAGCCGCGATGGTCGAGGCGTCCGGGTTCATCTGGCTGATGAGCGGCCAGGCGACAGAACCGACGGCGACTGCGCCAACCGCACCGGTGGCGATGAAGAGCATATCCCTGCGAGTCGGCTCGACCGACGATGCATTTGCCACGATGGACCCCCAAACACTGGTTCGTCCGCCAGAACCGGCGAACCGGGCGTGGCGGTGGGCTTTAAATCATTGCCGGACAGTCCGGCGTCCTGAGTGCCTATTTGCAGCGCTTTCACCCTGCAATGCGACCCATCGCCGCTTGCGCGGCGCCTCCGTTTTGCGACAAGTCCGCGCTGGACGCAAATGGAGTCCAGCCATCGGGAACTTACTAGGAGTGCGCGCTATGTCGCACCCTTCGTCCTTCTTGTCCATAGCAGCCAAGCTGTGAATCGTCCGTTACGGCGGGTGTTTGGGCCTCACTTTAGTCGACCCCGCCCGCTGGTTTCGCGCCCGCCCGTATCCATCGCCCCGGAAATCAGGATAGAAGGCCGCTCATGGCCCTCGCACTCGCCCTTTACCAGCCCGATATTCCCCAGAATTGCGGGACGATGCTGCGGCTCTGCGCCTGCCTCGGCGTCGAAGCCTCCATCATAGAACCGGCTGGTTTTCCGGTCAGCGACCGGCATTTCCGCCGCTCGGGCATGGATTATCTCGATGCGGTCAGCATAACCCGACACATTTCCTGGCGCGCTTTCGAGGAATGGCGCGGAGGAACCGGGCGTCGGCTGGTGCTCTTGTCCACAAGCGCCGCCCTGCCCTTCACCGATTTCGCCTTCGCCCCCGATGACATTCTCATGGTGGGGCGCGAGTCGGCGGGCGCCCCGCAGGAGGTTCATGACGCTGCGGACGCACGCATCCTGATCCCCATTCGGCCGGGGATGCGCTCCATAAATGTGGCGGTTTGCGCCGCAATGGCGTTGGGAGAGGCATTGCGCCAGACCGGGCTCTACCCAGCTTCAGCGCCGCCGCAGAGCTGAGGCGTCCGCCCGGCCATGTGACCGCAAGAGGTCTTCATGCTATGCTTGTGGCCGATTCTTCACCCTGACTATCCTGCCGCACATTCGGAGAAATCATCATGGCGTTGGAACCCGGCGATATTGTCCAGCTGAAGTCCGGAGGCCCCTTGATGACCGTCGTCGC
>CANGOK010000130.1 GCA_947455285.1 Beijerinckiaceae bacterium
CAAGCTCGAACCCGAAGCCGCCGAGGCCGTTACGACCCCCGGCGTTCCCGGTCCCTATGAGCGCAAGATCGCTCTTGAAGTCGGCGTTTCCGACAAGGGCCGCCCCGGCGACAAATGGCTGATGGACACGGTGCGCTGGACATGGCGCACGCGCCTTCTCGTGCATCTCGCCGTCGATCTTCGCATGCGCCTGTGGCAGCAGGCGGAGGAGGAGGGCGTGAAGGTCTTCGCCTCCAATCTGCGCGACCTCCTGCTTGCCGCGCCCGCCGGCGCGCGCGCCACCCTTGGACTTGATCCGGGCTTCCGCACGGGCGTGAAGGTTGCGGTCATCGACGACACCGGCAAGGTCGTCGCGACCTGGGTCATCTATCCCCACGAGCCGCAGCGCCGCTGGGATGACGCCATCGGCGAATGCGCGCGCCTGTGCCGCGTGCACAAGGTGCAGCTCATCGCCATCGGCAACGGCACCGCCTCGCGCGAGACCGACAAGCTCGCGGGCGAGATCATCCAGCGCAATCCCGAACTCAAGCTGACGAAGATCGTGGTGTCCGAAGCCGGCGCCTCGGTCTATTCGGCTTCCGCTTTCGCCAGCGCCGAATTGCCCGACCTCGACGTGACCCTTCGCGGCGCCGTGTCGATCGCGCGCCGCCTGCAGGACCCGCTCGCCGAACTCGTGAAGATCGACCCCAAGTCCATCGGCGTCGGCCAGTACCAGCACGATCTCGCCGAGGGCAAGCTTTCGCGTTCGCTCGACGCTGTTGTCGAAGACTGCGTGAACGCCGTGGGCGTCGATGTGAACACGGCTTCCGCGCCGCTGCTCGCGCGCGTGTCGGGCGTTGGCGAAAGCCTCGCGCAATCCATCGTCGCCTATCGCGACGCCAATGGTCCCTTCCGCAAGCGCGCCGCGCTGAAGGATGTGCCGCGCCTTGGGCCGAAGGCCTTCGAACAATGCGCGGGCTTCCTGCGCATTCAGGGCGGCGATGATCCGCTTGACGCTTCAGGGGTGCATCCCGAAGCCTATCCACTCGTGCGCCGAATCATCGAGGCGACGAAGAGCGACATTCAGGTTCTCATCGGCAATGCGGGTCTGCTCCGCAAGGTGGACGCCAAGCAGTTCACCGACGAGCGTTTCGGCCTGCCGACCGTCACCGACATTCTGAAGGAGCTTGAAAAGCCCGGCCGCGATCCGCGCCCCGCCTTCAAGACGGCTGAGTTCAAGGAAGGCGTCGAGACCATCGACGATCTGCGCCCCGGCATGTTGCTCGAAGGCGTCGTGACCAATGTCGCCGCCTTCGGCGCCTTCGTGGACATTGGCGTGCATCAGGACGGTCTGGTGCATATCTCCGCCATGTCCAACACTTTCATCAAGGACCCGCGCGAGGCCGCAAAGCCCGGCGACATCGTGAAGGTGAAGGTGCTGGAGGTCGACAAGCCCCGCAAGCGCATCTCGCTGACCATGCGCATGTCCGATGAGCCCGGCAAACCCCAACAAAGAGGCGGCGACCGCTCCGCGACTCCCGCGCAGACGCAGCGTCACCTAGCCAACCAGAACCGCCCCTCCCAAGGCGGCGGCATGGGCGCATTGGGCGGGGCGCTGGCGGACGCGATGAAAAGGGCGCAGCAGCCGCCGAAGCGGTGAGGCACAGCCTCTGTTCTTTAATTGCTAACAAGGGACGTAAGAGTCCGCTATCGGCATGGCTTCCGAAGCGGGCGTATACAGCCGACGTCGCTCCTTTTGCGATGACATAGCCTGCGCCATTCGTTGAGGGCTGCTAGCCGTCTCGCCCCGTATCGCATGGTGTGAGGGCATATCGTTTTTTAATTTCCATAAAGTAAAACTTAAGCTTATGCTGCTTCGAGAAATTTTTAATCCCTAGGATTGCTGATGGCCATTAAAGAGCATCCTCCAATCGGAACTGTTCTGATCTGCGATTTTCAAACTGATTTTAGGTTGCCCGAGATGATCAAGGTTCGTCCGGTCATCGTGATCAGCCCAAAAATATCGGGACGTCCCGGACTATGCACAGTGGTCGCCTTAAGTACGACGCCGCCGGATCCGAAAATGCCTTTTCATGCCGAGATTTCATTCACCCCAAATCTTCCGCCGCCATGGGGCGCCGAAAAGATGTGGGTCAAGGGGGATATGATTTACGCCGTTGGCTTCCATCGACTGGATTTCATTAGATCCGGCAAGGATATCAATGGAAAAAGGACCTATTCGTTTGTTGCTGTTTCAGCGGATCAATTAAAGCTCGTCAGAGCGCTTGTCCTGCGTTCAATCGGCCTTTCAAGCTTGACAAAAAATTTGTGATATGTATTACTTTTTTTGTTAGCGGCTCTCGGACTGATTACAGCGATCCGCGTCTAAGACCCCACCCGGGGCGGTCACGCGAAGGCCATCAAAGCCTCTGCATGGCGTCAAATTCTGGGCGCGGCTCGCAAGGGTCGCGCCTTTTTCATTTTAATGGCCGCCACTTCCCCTCATTGCCCAGCCCCCGTTACCTGCGCTACATTCCGCTCCCACGGCGCGCGGGACGTTTCAGAGCCAGCGCCTCAAGGAGACGCCAGTATGATCACCCGTCGCTTAGCCCTCGCCGCAGCCTCGTTCGCCGCCATGATTTATGCAGGCGCCGCTGCGGCCCAGACACCCGTCACCATCGGCGCCATCGAGATCCTCACCGGCCCCAACAACAAATACGGCATCGCGATCAAGAACGGCTTCGATCTCGCTCTTGACGAGGTCAACAAGGCTGGCGGCGTGCTGGGGGCTCCGCTCGCCATCGCTTATGAGGATTCCGCCGGCAACAAGGATCAGGCTTTGAACGCCGCCCGCCAGCTCATCGGCGGCAAGAAGGTTCCGCTGATCCTCGGGCCCACCCTCTCCAATGAAATGTTCGCCGTCGGCCCCATCGCGGTCGAGCGCAAGATCCCGATCGTGGGCACGTCGACGACCGCCAACGGCATCACCGCCATCGGGCCTTATGTCTTCCGCACATCGCTGCCCGAGGCTGACGTCGTGCCTGTTACCCTTCGCACAGCCAAGGAGAAGCTTGGCGTGAAGAAGGTCGCCGTCATGTATGGCAATGACGACGCCTTCACCAAGTCCGGCTATGACGTGATGAAGGCCGCGCTCGAAAAGCTCGGCATCGAGACCCTGACGACCGAAACCTTCGGCGGCAAGGACACCGACTTCTCGGCCCAGCTCACCAAGATCAAGAGCCTGAACCCTGACGCCATCGTTGTCTCCGCGCTGGTGGAGGCGGGCGCGGGCATTCTGCTCGCCAAGAAGGCGCTGGGCATCCCTGATAGCGTGCGCGTCATCGGCGGCAATGGCCTCAACTCGCCGCAGGTGCCGACAGTCGCGCGCGAGGCTGCCGATGGCACGCTCGTCGGCTCGCCCTGGTTCATCGACAAGCCTGACGCCGCCAACCAGAAGTTCGTCGCCGCCTATAAGGCGAAGTACAACATGGACCCTGACCAGTTCGCGGCTCAGGCCTATGACACGCTCTTCATCGTCGCACAGGCGATCAAGGATGCGGGCGCGGCGAACCCCGAGAAGATCCGCGACGCCCTTGGCAAGGTGAAGCACAACGGCGTCATGGGTCCGTTCTCCTTCACGCCCGACCGCGATCCCGCCGACACCTCTGGCGTCGTCGTGATCGAGATGAAGGGCGGCAAGTTCCAGATCTTCAAGTAAGACCTGCGGCGCGTCGTTTTCAGCGGCGCGCCTTTTCGCACGGTAGCACCGATGCTCGCCCAGCAACTCGTCAACGGCCTCGTGGTCGGCTCGATCTATGCGCTCTTTGCGCTTGGATTCACGCTGATGTTCGGCGTGCTGGGCGTCATCAACCTGACCTATGGATTTTATCTTTCCATCGGCGCCTTTCTCGCGCTCTTCGCCACCCAGCACGGCGTCTCCATCTGGCTTGCTCTGCCCTTCGCGGCGCTCGCATGCGGCGCCATTGCGGTTGTGGTGGATGGATTGCTGCTGACACCGCTGCGCCGCGCCAAGGCGCCCGAGCTCGCTTCGCTGATGGTGACGCTTGGCGCGACGCTGCTGCTCTATTCGCTCGCCAACGCTGCGCTCAGCACAGACATCCGCCGCTTTCCGCCGAGCGTCATAGATGGTTCGGCGATTGATCTTCTTGGCGTGCGCGTCACACTCACCCAATGCCTCATCGTGGGTTCAGCTGGCGCCCTTGTCGCCGCCTTGCTCTGGCTGATGAATGGCTCGCGTCTCGGCATGGGCTTGCGCGCACTCGCCGAGCGGCCGGACACCGCCGCCCTCATGGGCGTCAACGCGGGCGCGTTGGTGCGCCTGGTGTCGATGATCTCGGGCGGGCTTGCGGGCGCCTGCGGCGTTCTCATCGGGCTCAATTACAACGCCATCCAGCCCTATATGGGCGAGGTCATGATGCTGAAGGGCTTCGCCGTGATCATCCTTGGCGGGCTCGGTGACATCAGGGGCGCGCTCGTGGCGGGGCTCATCATCGGTCTGCTCGAGACCCTGACGGCAGGCTATGTCGCTTCAAGCGTCAAGGACGCCGTCGGCTTCGCGCTGCTCGTGCTCACCCTCTGGATCCGTCCCTCGGGCCTCTTCGGCCGCATCGCCGTGAAGCGAGCCTGACATGCCCGAATTCATCGACGATTTCCTCTTCACCTATCAGACGCTGGTCTATTCGCTCGGCATCAACGGCCTTCTCGCGCTCAGCATGTATGTGGTGCTGGCGCTGGGCCAGCTATCATTGGGGCAGGCGGCCTTCATGGGCATGGGCGCCTATGTGTCGGCGCTGCTGACGGTGAAAATAGGCGCGCCTTTCCTGTTGGTGTTGCTCGCTGCGATGCTCGTGCCTGCTTTGGCCGCGCTGATCGTCGGCGCGCCCACCCTGCGTTTGTCCGGTGTCTATCTCGCGCTCGCGACCATCGGGCTTGGCGAAGTGCAACGCATCTTCTTCCTCAATTCGGAACTGACCGGCGGCGCGCTGGGCCTCTCAGGGATCCCCATGAAAGGCGGGCTTGTTTCGATCTATGGCAGCCTCGGGCTGGCGCTTGTCGCATTCATTTTCGTGGCGCGCTCGAAGATCGGCCGCGCCATGGAGGCCATGCGTGAGGATGAGCTTGCGGCGGGCGCCCTTGGCGTCGATCTGCCCGCCTACAAGCTCGCAGCGCTCGTGGTCTCGGCCATGCTGGCGGGGCTCGCTGGCGCGCTCAACGCTCATGTCACATCCTTCATCTCGCCTGAGGACTATGGCTTCCACGCGGCGGTTTCGATTCTCTCCTATGCGCTGCTCGGTGGCATCGGCTCGCCCTTCGCTCCGGTGTTGGGCGCCTTCATCCTGACGCTTCTGCCGGAAGTCTTGCGCTCGCTTGCGGATTTCCGGGGCGTGGTCAACGGCGCGATCATCGTTCTTGTCGTGATCTTCATGCCGCGCGGCCTCATGACCTGGCGCATGGGCCGCATCGGCGCCTCGACGCGGAGGCCCTCATGAGCGCGCCGCGTCTTGAGATTGATGCGCTGACGGTTCGCTTCGGCGGCCTTGCGGCTGTCGATGATGTGTCCTTCGCCGTGGCGTCCGGAACGGTCCATGGTCTCATTGGGCCAAATGGCGCTGGCAAGACGACCATGTTCAACCTCATCTCGGGGCTCGTCCCGCCCAGCGCCGGCGCGATCCGCCTCGATGGCGAGCGCATCGACGCCTTGCCGAGTTGGGGCAGGGCGCGGCGCGGCCTTGCGCGCACCTTCCAGAACATCCGCATGTTTCAGGACATGAGCGCGCTTGAAACGGTCATGACGGGAATGCATTCGCGGCTCGACGAGAGCCTGCCCGCCGCGCTGCTGCGCATGGGCGGATTTCGCAAGGCCGAAAATGAGGCGCTTGCGAAGGCGTGGGAGCTGCTGGCCTTTGTGGGCCTCGCGGACGCCGCCCATCGGCGCTCCGGCGATCTGCCCTATGGCGACCAGCGCCGCCTCGAAATCGCCCGCGCCCTCGCTCTTGAGCCGCGCCTTTTGCTGCTCGATGAGCCCGCAGCGGGCATGAACCCTTCCGAGACCCTTGCGCTCGAAGCCTTGCTCGAAAAGCTCAAGGCGCAGGGGCTCACCATTCTGCTCGTCGAGCACGACATGCATTTCGTCATGCGCCTTTGCGATGAGATCACCGTGCTGAACTTCGGCCGCAAGATTTCTGAAGGCGCGCCGCATATGGTGCGGGCTGATCCCGTCGTGGTGGAGGCCTATCTCGGCGCCAAGGTCGCCCGTTCGCTGGAGGCGCCTCAATGAGCGAAGCCCTGCTGAGCGTCAACGGCCTCACCCTTGGCTATGACCATGCCACCGAAGCGGTGAAGGGAGTTTCGCTTGAAGTGCGTGAGGGCTCGGTGGTCTCGCTCATCGGCGCCAATGGCGCGGGCAAGACGACGATCCTGCGTGGGCTCTCAGGCCTGATACGACCCCGCGCTGGATCGGTGTGGTTCAGGGGGCAGGACATCACGGGACTGCCAGCCCATAGGATTGCGGCGCTGGGCGTCGTTCAGGTCCCCGAGGGGCGCCAGGTCTTCGCCAATATGACCATCGCGGAAAACCTGCGCATGGGCGCATGGCTGCTCAATGACGCCGCTGAAGAAGCGCGCCGCCGGGAGGCCGTGCTCGCACGCTTTCCCCGTTTGGCCGAGCGCCTTGGCCAGCAGGCAGGCCTGCTCTCTGGCGGCGAGCAGCAGATGCTCGCCATGGGCCGCGCCATGATGGCCGATCCTCGCATGTTGCTGCTCGATGAGCCCTCCATGGGCCTTGCGCCGCTCTTCGTTGAAGAGATCTTCCGCATCATCGAAGACCTCAAGAAAGAGGGCCGCACGATCCTCCTTGTCGAGCAAAACGCGCAAGCCGCCCTCGATATCGCCGATCATGCCTATGTTCTCCAGTCTGGTCGGATCGAACTGTCGGGCCCTGCGGCGGAGATCGCGCGCAACGAGAAGGTTGTCGCCGCCTATCTCGGTGGTTAGGACAGGGTCATGATGCCCCAAGGAAACCACCCATGACCGAGGCCAAGGCCGGCCGCGCCGTATTTCGCTTCCAGAACTTCCGCTTCTACGTCACGGCGCGCTTCTTGTGGGGCCTCGCCATGCAGATGCAGACGGTGGCGGTGGCCTGGTATGTCTATGACGTCACCCGCGACGCCTTCGCCCTCGGCTTGATCGGCCTCGCCACCTTTCTGCCGACGGTGCCCCTGTCGCTCGTCACCGGCGCGGTGGCGGATCGTTATGACCGGCGCACCATCCTCTACTGCGGCTATGGCGTGGTCGCCCTTGGCGCGCTGGCTCTGTGCGTGCTCGCATGGAACAGGCTGCTCTGGCCGGTTTACGTGGTCGTGGTTTTCGTCGGCGCGGCGCGCTCCTTCGCCAATCCAGCGGGGCAGGCGCTTGTCGCGGCGACAGTGCCTGATGAGGAATACGCCAGCGCCATGGGCTGGACCAATTCCATCATCCAGACCTCGACCGTGGTCGGCCCGGCGCTGGGCGGCCTGCTCTTCCCGCTGGGGCCGACCGTGCCCTTTTCGGTCTCCCTCGTCCTCTTCGTCGTGGCGACTTTCTGCGCGTGGCGCATTGCGCCTCCCACGAAGAAGCTCGCCAGCAAGCCGCCTGTCACCCTCTCGATGCTCTTCGCCGGCTATCGCTTCATCTGGGCGAGCCCGGCCATCCTGGGCTCGATCTCCCTTGATCTTGCCGCCGTTCTGCTTGGCGGCGCCACGGCGCTCTTGCCGATCTTCGCCAGCGAGGTCTTCCATACGGGGTCATGGGGCCTTGGCCTGCTGCGCTCCATGCCGGCGGTGGGCTCCATCGCGGCGGCCCTGTTCCTAGCCCATTACCCGATCAAGCGCGGGGTAGGGCGCATCATGTTCTACAGCGTCGCCGTCTACGGGCTCGCCACCATCGGCTTTGGCCTGTCGACGAGCATCTGGCCCGCCATGGTCTGCCTCATGGTTTTGGGCGCGGCTGATGTGGTGAGCGTGGTGATCCGTCAGTCCATCATCCAGATCGACACGCCCGATGAAATGCGCGGCCGGGTGATCGCCGTGCATACGATCATGACGGGCACATCCAACAATCTCGGCGATTTCGAATCAGGCGCGCTGGCTCACTTCATCGGCGCGGCGCCCGCCGTGATCGTCGGCGGCCTCGGGGCGGTCGGCGCGTCCGTGATCTGGATGCGACTGTTCCCTCAATTATGGGCTCGCGAAAGCTTCACCCAAGCAAAATGAGGGATTTAGATGCGGAGATAAGGTTTCGTTAAGGCTTGCGCGGGAGAGTGGTCACATAACGTTAACCATAAATTCCGAAAGCCCCCCATGGCCCCTCGCGCCCCCCGGAATGAGACTGCCGCCGCCAAGAAGGCTAGCGGATCGACCCGCGCGAAATCCTCAATGCCCACCGCCCGTGCGGTGGCGACGAAACTGAAGGCGGTGCAGAAGGCGTCTGCGCCTCTGCCGCCCCCTGTCATGCCCCGCCCGACGCCCACGCCTGCGGAATTGCTCGCCAGCGTGCGCGCAGCCATGTCGCTTGGAGCCCTCGCGGCGCAGGCGGGCCGGCTGCGGGCGCAGGCGCAGACCCATGGCTTCAAGGTCTCGGGCGTTCTCGTGGCGATTGGGGTGGGCTGGATCTTCGGCGCCAATACATTCGACGTCCAGGCTCCATCGCCGCAGGTCATCGAGGCCATGACTGTTCTGACCAAGCGGCTCGATGAGGTCGAGGCCATGGCGAAACGGGCCGACAAGCAAGACGTGTCGGGCCTTCGCGCCACCGTGGCCACCCTGCAATCGAACCTCGAAACAAGCCGCTCCCAGACCAATACCGCGATCATCGAATTCTCGGCCCGCGTCGATGCGCTCGACCGCGACAGCAATGCGCGGATGCTTTATGCGGCGCGCGATGTGTCAGCTCGCTTCGAAAAGCTGGATCGGGACATCAACGCGCGCCTCGCTGAGGTCGATAAATTCGTTGC
>CANGOK010000131.1 GCA_947455285.1 Beijerinckiaceae bacterium
TGAGGAAAGCCAATGACCGCGAACAAGCGCTCTACGGGCGACGACTGGATTGACGAAGACGACGCCCCCGACCTGTCGACGCCAGACTATCAGGTGAAATTGTCAGCCACGTCGCCGCGACGCGGCCGCCCCAAAGCTGAATCGACAAAGATTTCAACGACCATCCGACTGGACGCCGATGTCCTCGAGGCGTTCCGCGCCACCGGCCCCGGCTGGCAATCACGGATCAACGAAGCGCTTCGCCAAGCGATGAATAAAGGGGCGGCTTGAAACGGGCGTCACCGCCGGCGCACCGGTGGCGGGCTCCAGCGACCATCCAGCGCCTCGCGCCGAGGCGCATAAAGACGCAGGGTCATGCTGACGGGACCACGCGCCGGCGAAGGCAGCCAGTTCGCACGCTGCGCGGGGCCGGGATCATCATTCTGCACGTAAATATCTAGCGAGCCATCCGCGTTGAAAGCCAGCGCATCGCGATCCCCAAGCGCATAACGTTCGAGCGCATTGGCGACCGGGAAGCCCTCGGCGTCATACATGGTCAGAGACCAGAAAGCGTCGACGGGCGGCAACTCTCCCTTCTTGAAGCTGATCACATAGCGGTTTTCGCCCATCACCGGCCGGCCGTCGGCGTCGTGCAAATTCACGGGATAAATCGCGTCCTGCGGCTGGTTCGCGCCGAGCCCGGTTTGGGCGACGACGGCGCGCTCGAAATAGTCATTTCCATAGACGCCTGCATTGGTGACGATCTGCCAACCATTGACCACTTCGCCGATGTCTCCGCCGCGCTCCTTCATCAGCTTCAGACCATCGTCGGCGCCCTCTTCAACGGCGGCGCGGATGGCCGGATCAAGCGCATTGAGATCATAGGTTTTGCCGCGCGTGATCCCGATGCGCTCCAGACGGCTCAGCTGTGACCAGTCGGTGATCTGGGGGGCGTTATCCCCCAGCAGCTCCACGCCCCGACGGAAAAAGTCAGCTGGCTTCATGGCCTCGACCTGCACCTTGGGCGGCGTCACCATGTTGAGGCCGGGGCTGATCGTGACGGCGGGCTCCACGGGGGGCTTGCCCCAATCGACCAATCTCGTGAGCTTGTAACCCGCCTGCGCTTTGCGCACCGTCTCATAATCACTCGGGCCATTGGTCTGGGTGCGCCCAATGATCCACACATGAGGCGTAGGCGCCGCAATGGCCTCCACGCCCTCGGGAAGCGCGCCGCTCCAGCCGGGCGGGGTCACCGCAAAATGGCCCGCCCCATCGCCGCTGGTGCGCGAGCCCGGCGCTGCGAAGACATTCGTCCACATGTCGAGCATGGGCATCAGATAATAGCGACCCTTCATCTCGGGAACGCTGAGGATCACCGGCCCCTGAGCGAGATCGAGCCAGGCGGAGGAATAGAGCGTGTCGAAATTGGGCCTCACGACCGTGCGGAACGACGCTTCGGGATAGGCCGCCATATTCGCGAAGGCGTTTGCCGGGCCAAAACCCGGAGCCTTGCCTGGGGGCATGTTCGTGGTGATGCGACGCGTCAGATCCATGGTCACGAGGGGATAGAAATACTGATAGGCCTCCGCCGCGATCAGGCGCGCCTCACTCGCCTGAGTGGTCACGGGGGAAGCCGCCTCGACGGGAAGCGAGAGGCTGAGCATGGCGGCTCCGAGCGCCATGGATGAGCGGAACAGGTGCATCTGCGATTCTCCACCGTGCAGCTGGCGATTGAGCGACCGCTCAAATTGTCGTCCTGCGAGATGGCGCAGAGCCCGGCCAAGTCAACGGGACGGCGGCTGTCGATCAGGGCGCCCTTTCTCGCAGGCGCAACATGGCGTAAGGGAGCCGGGCTCATTTCTCGCCCAAGGCTTCCGCCCACCATGATCCGCCTCGACAATATTTCGAAACAGAACGGCTCCCAGATCCTCTATATCGAGGCCTCCGCCGCCCTCAATCGGGGCGAGAAGATCGGCCTCGTCGGGCCCAATGGCTCGGGCAAGACAACCCTGTTTCGCATGATCACCGGCGAAGAACTGCCCGATGAGGGGCAGGTGAGCGTCGATCGTGGCGTCACCATCGGCTATTTCAGCCAGGACGTCGGCGAAATGTCCGGCCGCAGCGCAGCCGCCGAAGTCATGGATGGGGCTGGACCAGTGAGCGAGGTCGCGGCGCGCCTGCGCGAGCTTGAGGCCGCCATGGCCGATCCCGACCAGGCCGACAATATGGACGAGATCATTGAACAATATGGCGAGGCGCAGGGGCGTTTCGAGGAGCTTGGCGGCTACGCCCTCGAAGGGCGCGCGCGCGAGGTTCTGGCGGGCCTCAACTTCACCGAGGCCATGATGGACGGCGACGTCAGCGCGCTCTCCGGAGGCTGGAAGATGCGCGTCGCGCTGGCCCGCATCCTCCTCATGCGGCCCGACTGCATGCTGCTCGACGAGCCCAGCAACCATCTCGACCTCGAAAGCCTGATCTGGCTCGAAGACTTCCTGAGGGGCTATGAGGGCGCCCTGCTCATGACCTCCCATGACCGCGCCTTCATGAACCGCATCGTCACCAAGGTGATCGAGATCGACGGCGGCTCGCTCAATTCCTATTCCGGCGATTATGAATTCTACGAGGCGCAGCGCGCGCAGAATGAAAAGCAGCAGCAGGCGCAGTTCGAACGCCAGCAGGCCATGCTCGCCAAGGAGATCAAGTTCATCGAGCGCTTCAAGGCGCGCGCCTCCCATGCGGCGCAGGTGCAGAGCCGCGTGAAGAAGCTCGACAAGATCGAGCGCGTGGAGCCGCCAAAGCGCCGCCAGTCTGTGGTCTTCGAATTCCCGCCCGCGCCGCGCTCGGGCGATGATGTCGTCACCCTGAAGGGCGTGAACAAAGCCTATGGCGAGCGCACTATTTATGAAGGGCTCGACTTTGCGATCCGGCGCAAGGAGCGCTGGTGCGTGATGGGCGTCAATGGCGCCGGTAAATCCACGCTGTTGAAGCTCGTCGTCGGCGCCACGGAGCCCGACACAGGAACTGTGGCGCTCGGCGGCAGCGTGAAGATGGGCTATTTCGCCCAGCACGCCATGGAAGTGCTTGGCGGCGACTTGACTGTCTTCGAACAGCTGGAAGCGACCTTCCCGCAGGCGGGACAAGGCTCGCTGCGCGCGCTCGCTGGCTGCTTCGGCTTTTCTGGCGACGATGTCGAAAAGAAATGTCGTGTGCTGTCAGGCGGCGAAAAGGCGCGGCTCGTGATGGCGCAGCTGCTTTACGATCCGCCGAATTTTCTGGTTTTGGATGAGCCCACCAACCATCTCGACCTCGCCACCAAGGAAATGCTGGTCGAGGCGCTGGCGCAATATGAAGGGGCCATGCTTTTCGTATCCCATGACCGGCACTTTCTGGCGAAACTCTCGAACCGCGTTCTGGAACTGACGCCAGAGGGCGTGCACAATTATGGTGGCGGTTATGTTGAATATGTCGCGCGCACGGGCCAGGAGGCGCCCGGCTTGCGCCGATGAACGAGGCCTAAAAATATAAAAAGTTTCTTACGAAACGAAAAAGCAACGATATCCTCGCTACTGTCGTCGGGCTTACGTAGGGTTACAAACTTCCCGCCTTTCATGAAGTTTGCAGCTTCCCGGAGTTTGACGATCGCGCAGCCCGCTCCGGGGCGCCTGCGGACATTGGATGGCTAGCCGCGTCCTTTATCCCGAGTCGACCTATGGCCCACAGTTCCAAACGTCTCCAAGCCCATCTGGATGTGTTTATGGATTCGTTTCTGGTCCAATTGGAGCCAGGCGCCGACCTTTCGGGACTGCAGACGAAATTCGAAGAAGCAGGCGCGCACAGGTTCGACGTCATCGCGCAGCCCAATAACGAAGAAGGCACCGGACCTCTTCTCGTCGTCGAGATGAAACCCGGCCACGAATCTCCGAGCGCCATCGAAGCGGTCAGCAACCTTCCGGGCGTCGTATACGCCGAACCAAATGCGTCGCTGACCGCTTACGATCAATCGGCTTCGGGCGCGTCCGCCTCGCCAGTCCTTCAACCGGTAGCGCCAGCCGATGCGCCGACGTCCTCGACGGACGCACGGCAAATCGAAATCAAGCCGGTTGAGACCGCGCCCACCGTTGCGACGCAGCCAGTAAACATCGAACACGCAGAAGACGCGCCGACCATTTCGGCGATGGCATCCACGGACGATATGGTCGTTTCGATTGACGCGGTCAGCAATGATACGGGTTATGTCAACGGCAGCCTGTGGGGCATGTATGGCGACAAGACCGCCATTATTAATTCCTATGGCAGCCAGGCTGGCGAAGCATGGGCTTCGGGCTTCGTCGGCACGATGAAGACCGTCGTCGGCGTCGTCGACACGGGCATCGATTACACCCATCCCGATCTTTATCTGAATGTCTGGCTGAACCAGGGCGAGATCTCCTCGGCCCTGCGCGCAGTTCTGAGCGATACGGATGGAGATGGCCTCATCACCTTCCGCGATCTCAACAATGTCGCCAACGCCAGCTATGTCACCGACGTCAACAAGAACGGCTATATAGACGCCGGCGATCTCCTGAAAGATGCGCGCTGGGCAGATGGCGCCGATGAAGACGGCAATGGGTATAAGGACGATTTGATCGGCTGGGATTTCGCCAACAACGATAACGATCCCTTCGACGACAACGGGCACGGAACGCATGTGTCCGGAACGATCGGCGCCATGGGCGGCAATGGGAGCGGCGTTGTCGGCGTGGACTGGAATGTCCAGATCGTCACGATGAAGTTCATGTCGGCCAATGGATCGGGGCTCACCTCCGGCGCCGTTCAGGCGATTAATTATTTCACCGCCGAAGCGAAACTCGCGCCCGCCGCCGAAAACTTCGTCGCCACGAATAATTCGTGGGGTGGAAGCGGCTATTCGCAGGCTCTGGCCGATGCGGTCACGACTGCGGCGAAAAACGACATCCTTTTCATCGCAGCCGCCGGCAACGCCGCAGCCAATAACGATGCGACCGCCAACTATCCCTCAAACCTCTCGACCTTGGCAGGCGCGGGATACGATGCTGTCATTTCTGTCGCGTCGCTGACGAACACCGGCGCCTTGTCGTCATTCTCAAACTACGGCGCGACGACAGTTGATCTCGCAGCGCCTGGCTCTTCCATTTATTCCACACTGCCAGGGGGCTACGGAACCTACAGCGGCACCTCCATGGCCACGCCCTATGTCACAGGGGCAGTGGCGCTTTACGCCGCTGCGCATCCAAGCGCCACGGCGGCTGAAATCAAGGCCGCGCTGCTGGCGAGCGTCGATACGACGCCCTCACTTGCGGGCCTCACAGTGACTGGCGGGCGCCTCGACATCGGCAATCTGCTGAACGGCGCACCCGCCTCGACCGACATCGCCGGAACCCTGAGCACAACCGCAGTTCTGACGACTGACTCGCCGCATCAATCCTTGATCGACGTCGTTAATGATCAGGATTGGTTCAAGGTCAGTCTGACGAAGGGCTATGTCTATACGTTCGCCATGGACGCCGCTGCGGGTTCGGCGGTAGACTCTTATCTTCGCCTGCTGGATTCGACCGGCAAGGAACTCGCCGTCAATGATGATGCGATCGGCGCCAACGCGCGCATTTCCGTCATCGCCAACGTCGACGTCACCTGCTTCATCAGCGCACAAGCCTATCAGACGACGACGGGCGCCTATACGCTATCGATGACGTCGGCCCTTGGGTCGCTGAACCTCACGGGATCCTCGGGCGCCGACAATCTTGTAGGCGCAGCAGGCAATGACTTGCTTACGGGCCTCGGCGGCGCCGATACGCTCGACGGCGGCCTTGGCGCCGACACCATGGTCGGCGGCGCTGGCAACGACGTCTATTTCGTCGACAACGTCAGCGATAGCGTCGTCGAACAAGCCTCTGAGGGAACCGACACGGTCAACTCCTCCATCAGCTATGCGCTGACCGCCAATGTCGAAAACCTGAACCTGACCGGCTCCACTGCGATCAACGCCACCGGCAATGCGCTTAACAATGTCATCAACGGAAACGGCGCTGCGAACGCCATCGACGGCGGCGCAGGCGCAGATACGATGGCGGGCGGAGCGGGCGATGATCTCTATATCGTCGACAATGCTGGCGATGTCGTCATCGAGGCGACGTCCGCCGGCACGGACACCGTCAACGCCTCCGTCAGCTACACGCTGAGCGCAAATGTCGAAAACCTGAACCTGACCGGCTCCAGCGCAATCAACGGCACGGGCAACACGCTCAACAACATCATCAACGGAAACAGTGCTGCGAACACAATCGACGGCGGCGCAGGCGTCGACACGATGGCGGGCGGCGCGGGCGATGACCTTTATATCGTCGATAATGCCGGCGATGTCGTCATCGAGGCGACATCCGCGGGAACGGACACCATCAACGCATCCGTCAGCTACACGCTGAGCGCCAATGTCGAAAATCTGAATTTGACCGGCTCCAGCGCAATCAACGCGACCGGCAACGCGCTCAACAATATCATCAACGGAAATAGCGCTGCGAACTTCATTTCCGGCGGCGCAGGAGATGACGCCATCAATGGCGGCCTCGGATCCGATACGCTGGACGGCGGCGCGGGCGCTGACGCCTTCATCTTCAACACAGCGCTCGGCCCCACCAATGTGGACCGCATCAATAATTTCGTCACTGCCGATGATGTGATCATGCTTGATCACACGATCTTCACCGCCCTTGGCATACTTCGGCCTCTCAGCGCCGGCGCCTTCAACAATGGCGCGGCGGCGACGCAGGCGGATGATCGCATCATCTACAATACGGCCACCGGCGCGCTGCTCTACGATGCTGACGGCAGCGGCAAGGGGGCGGCCATACAATTCGCCACCCTGACGGGAGTCACGGGAACTCTCAGCGCGTCAGATTTCGTGGTTATTTAAAAATCTTCAGGCGTCGCCGCGTCCGTGAAGCGCTGGATGAATCCGCAAGGACGCGCCTGCGACGCCGCCCGCATCATAGGCGGTCGGCGACACCATGCGTGATGGCCGGCGCACCTGACGCAATTCAAGCCCAAGCTTCGCGATCTCGGTCTCCACTACAGACGCTTTAAGCACGACAAGATCGCGCCGACCCAGGTTTCGCGCAGCATCGCGCTCGTCTTTCATATCGGTGAGCTTGCGAGCAAGGGACATCGCCATGCCCAAGGTGAAAGAGCTGTTAGCCACATGCCGATCCTGATGGCGAAAGCGCTGATAGGCGTAGCTGGTCTTGTAACGCCCCAATTCCGAACGAATGGAATTGTCGATCAATTCGGCGAGATAGAGCGCCACCTCCGTGTCCGAAGGCAGGCCGAAGAAAACATAGCGCGTTTCGCCCTCCTGATTTTTCTCACGCCACGCGCGGCAATCGCAGAAACGGCCGATCGCGCCGACGCAATAATCGAGGGGAATACGGTTCTTGCGACGCGTTTCATACGCGCGTCGCTCGCAGGCTGATCCGCGTATCTCTACATCGCTGAGCGATAGATCATGACGATCCAGCAATTCAGCGACCTTCGCAGCCGCCGCCAGCGCCTCCGCCTCGGTGCAACCATTGTCCATGGTCATGGCGCGCAGGGCCTGAATGCGCGCTTTGAGCTTTTCGAGGGCGGCGGGGTCGGTCACAAGGAAGTCCTTCGGGCGTGCGTCGCCCTTGCGAATCTAGAATGCGTCGCAGCCGCATAGCAAGAAGCAAGCCTAGTCCGCCAGCCCCTCGAATGGCGCAGCTGCATAGACCACCCTGCCACCAACAACCGTGATGAGCGAGCGCAGGGCGCCAATGCGTTCGACAGCCATGTTCATATAATCATCGCTAAGAACCGCGAAGTCTGCGAGTTTGCCGACCTCGAGAGACCCGCGCTCGCGCTCCGCATGAGCGAACCATGCGCTCCCCAACGTATAGGCCTCAAGCGCCTGAAGACGCGTGGGTATTTCGCGCTCATCACGCGTGCGCTGGCCATCGACGCTTCTGCCGTCGAGCATCCATTGCAGGGCGACGAAGGGGTGAAAGGACATGACGCGATGCGCGTCAGTGCCAGCAGCGACTTTGAGCCCCATGGTCATCGCGCTGACGATGGGAGGAGAGACACGCGCCATTTCTTCGCCACGCTGACGCACAAAGGCGCCGCCGCGAAAATAAAAGGCGTTCTGAAATAGCCAGCCAACGCCAAGTTTTCTCATGCGCTCGAGCGTTGGCGGGGTGGCGTCATGCAAATGAGCGATGGACCAGCGCAAATCCGCGATGGGGCTCTTCGCATTCACGTTTTCCAACGCATCAAGCAACGCGCCGACGGATCGGTCATTCATCCAATGAAAGGTGACGCCAAGGCGACGCTGCGCCGCAAGATCGAGCACAGGTTCCAGCGCAGCCCTGTCCCCAGACGTGGGCTTGTCATTGTTATACATGCTCCAGGTGACGTTCTCACCCAGCCCGTTGAAACGCAGGTAGTCGTCGCCAGCGCCCATAGGCAGGTCTTTGGTCAGCCGCTCGAAATCCGCCAATTCGCTGCCGGGCGAAGGCGCGCTGAGGCTGTAGACGACGCGCAGCGTCAGCCGCTTTTCACGAGCGAGGCGCTGCACTGCGCCATAGGCCTCAAGTGGCAGATTATAACCGCCCGGATCGATCACGCCGGTCATGCCAAGACTGTTGAGCATGCGGAAGAACGCCTTCGTCCCCTCCATCTGCTGCGCGAGAGATGGGCGTGGCAGGAGATCGAACAAGGCGGTGATGGCGTCCGCCTCACCACTCAGCCAGCCACTCAGTTCGCCGCTTTCATTCTGCGTCTTCAACTGCGCGAGCAAGGCGCCCTTATTGGCGAGATCAAGCGCTCCGACCGCGCTCTTTGAAAGCAAGGCGGCGCTATAAAGATGCTGGATATAGACCTGATGGTTTGGCGCAGCTGCTTCGATCTCTTCCTGCGTGGGCCGACGGCGTTCGGAGAATTGCAGTTCGGTCCACCCGCCCGCGACAATGAGCCA